>NZ_FXYI02000003.1:0-58161 GCF_900184915.1 Clostridium sp. HV4-5-A1G
GTGTTAATATATATATATCTTATAGTATTTTACATTTAAATTATAAAGTGAGTTGGTAGGGAATGAGTGAATTTCCGTTGAAAACAGATAATGAGATGATTTTAAAAAGACGAAAGAAGAGAAGAGTAAAAAGAGCTTTTATTTTTATGTTATTTTTAATAGCATTATTTTTTACTCTCTGTTTAAAACTTCCTTATTTTAATATTCGGCATATTGAAGTCCATGGAAATAAAAATGTTTTAAGTACTGATATTGTAAACAGATCCGGAATATACGTGGGGAATAATATATTCTATGTTGATTTAAAAGATGCAAACAGCGGAATACTGAGTAATCCCTATGTGGAAGATGTAGTGATAAACAGAGAACTTCCCGGGACTATAAACATAAATGTTAAAGAGAGAGAGGCACTATTCTACTACGAGAGTAATAGAAAGTATTATATCATAGATGGAAATGGTGTTTTGCTTCAAAAGGTAGACAATATAAACAATATGCACTTGATTAGATTAGATGGAATTGATTATACTAAAACGGATATAGGTGAAGCCATCAGCAGTAAAAAAGAGGAAAGAAAGATAAAAATTGTGGCTTCCCTGGGGAATATAATTGTAAATAATAATTTGCCTTTTTCACTTACTTATGTAGATGTGAGTGATTTGCTGGATGTAAAGGCATACTTTAGCAATATATGTATAAAACTTGGCAGCGGGGAGAATTTAGACAAGAAGATGAATAGGGCACTCAACATACTGCTTCAAGAAAAGTTAAATGGTGCCAAGGGATATATAGATGTAAGATTTGATGGTAATCCGGTATATAAAGTAGGAGGATAAAATAGAAATGCGTAAATTTGCGTCACAGATCAGTGTTGCTTTAGTGTGTTGCATACTTGGGTTTATGGTTGCATATCAATTCAGGACATTAATGAAACAGGATGATACTTTAAATTTAAGTAATCAAAATAATACGGATGTCACGGTGACCATAGAACAATATAAAAAGGAAAAGAAAGCCCTGGAGGCAAAGGTGAATGAACTTCAAAATAAAGTGAAGAGTTATGAAGATGCAGCAGCAAGTAAAAGTGATTCCACTAAAAATCTTTTACAGCAGTTAAAAAATACCAGAATACTTACAGGAGAGGTAGATGTAAGTGGACCTGGAATAGTCATATATCTTACTCCTAATGACAATAATTTGTTTGGGGGAAGCGGTGTTGACAATCATATAACTGATAAGGACCTAGTATATTTGGTAAATGAACTCAGGTTTGCAGGAGCTGAGGCCATATCCATAAATGATATAAGGGTTGTTTCCAGGACGGGTATAAGAACTGCGGGAAATTATATACTTATAAATGACAACAAGATATCACCTTCCAGCAGAATAGTCATACAAGCTATAGGAGATAAAAATTTACTGTACAGTGACATGAGCTTTCCAGAAGTGTTTGCAGACATAAAAAATATATGTGATGTTAAGTTTCAAAAGTCAGATAATATAACTATAAAGAAATATAATGGAGCATATAAATTTGAATATGCTAAACCTGTAAAGGAATAATTTAGAGGTGTGATAAAAATATGATAGCGTTTATTGGTCTTATATTGGGAATAATTATAGGAGTGGTATGGAACGTAAATATTCCAGACAAATTTTCACCTTATATGTCAGTGGCAATTTTAGCTTGTTTAGATTCAGTTTTTGGGGCTATAAGAGCTAATTTGTCGAAAAATTTTCAAACTGATATCTTCATATCTGGTTTTTTTGGAAATGCAGTCCTTGCTGCAGGACTTGCTTATCTAGGAGATAAATTGGGAGTGCCTATATACTTGGCGGCAGTTATAGTTTTTGGGGGAAGAATATTTGATAATTTTGCAATTATAAGAAGACAATTATTGGAAAGAACCAAACCACGTCGATGAGGTGAGTTAAATGAAAAGCAGTGAAGCCAATGTATTTGTTTTTATAGCTTCTATAATTATAGGCCTGTTGATATCTATGAACATGAGCTTTACGAAGGAGAATGCCAATAAGAGAGTGATTTTAAGTGCAAAGCAATATCAAGATGCATATAACTATAAAAATCAACTTTACAACCAAATATCTGATCTATCTGAACAGTACAGAGATAACTACAATAAGCTGAAAAAATATGAAGACAATGAACAAAATGAAGCTCAGGTTGTAACGGAAATAAAACAGGAGTTAAATAGGAATAACATGGAACTTGGCAAAGTAGCTGTAGAAGGACAGGGGATAAAGATATTTTTAAATGATGGGGATATGGAAGATGGACTGGATGCTTTTCAATATCAGATGAAATTAGTACATAATACTGATGTAATACAAGTGATGAACGACTTAAAAAATGCAGGAGCAGAGGCTGTTTCAATAAATGGACACAGAATGGTGGACACTTCTGAAATTTATTGCAGCGGGCCCTTTTTAAGGGTAAATGGAGTAAAGATTGCCTCCCCTTTTTCCATTGATGCCATAGGAAATAAGGATGTGCTTTACAACTATATGATGTCGAATGAAAATTATTTAAAAGTACTTATGAATAGAAAAATAGTGGTAGTTGTAACTAAAACCAGCAGCATGAAAATACCGGCCTATAATGGAGATTATAAAGTACAATTTATGCAGAACAAAGACTAAAATATTTTTACAATTTATGCCGTTAAGTTATCTTATATTTTGTTAAAATAATTAAAAAAATAATTAATTTTTGAAGGAATTTTAATTTCTATGAAGAATAATAAAATTATATGTATATGTGTTTAACAACAAAGGAGACGGTATTATTGTCAATTGAGGAAAATTTAAATAGTATAGAAGCAGATTTAAATGGAAAAAAAGTTGTCTTAGTAGCCGTTTCAAAGACTAAACCTGTAGAAGATATACAAACTGCATATAATGCAGGCATTAGGGATTTTGGGGAGAACAAAGTTCAAGAGCTTATGGGCAAAGAGTCTGAGCTTCCCAAAGACATAAGATGGCACTTAATAGGTCATCTCCAGAGAAATAAGGTAAAATATATAGTAGGTAAAGTTTATCTTATTCATTCCTTAGACAGTATAAGACTTCTCAATGAATTGGAAAAGCACTATAGTGCAGAGGGACTAATTGCAAATACTTTAGTTCAAATAAACATAGGCCGTGAGGAAAGTAAAACCGGTATATATGTTGAGAATTTAGAGAGTTTAATAGAGGCTTGCGAAAATTGCACAAGTGTTAAGGTAAGAGGTCTAATGGCTGTAATTCCACAGGGAGATGAGGAAAGCTGTAGATATTATTTTAAAGAAATGAAGTCTATATTCGATAAGCTTAAAGAGAGAAAGTTTAAAAATATAAGCATGAATGTATTATCTATGGGAATGACTCATGATTATAAAATTGCAGTTGAAGAGGGAGCTACTTTAGTAAGAATTGGAGAAGGCATATTTGGAAAGAGAAATTATAATAAATAGGAGGTATTTTTATGGCTGGTAAAATGATAAACAAGATGATGGGATTTTTAGGTCTTGAAGATGATTTAGAAGAAGATGAAGAAGAATTAGATGAAACAGAACAGGTTGATAATAGAAAAGCCAATAGTAACTTCGGTGGAGTAGAACCTATTGTAAATTCTAAAAGGCAGAATAAAGTTGTGAGCATACATACTACTGTATCTGCTAAAGTAAGGATAGTTAAGCCAACTACTTACGAAGAAGCAGCGGACATATGTGATGAACTCAAAAATAGAAAAATTGTAGTTATAAATACCACAGGCCTTGAAACCAAAATAGCCCAGAGACTGCTTGATTTTATGGGAGGTGCGAGTTATTCACTAGGTGGAGACTTAGAGGAGATAGAAAAGGGAGTGTATATACTTTCACCATCAAGTGTAGAAGTGAACAGTGATTTAAAAAGTGAGTTGTCAGGAAAAGGAATATTTGGTTGGAAGTAGACAATAATATAGATGTACTGTATTTAAAATAAGTATTATTTTGGAGGCAAAAATGATAAGCACTACTTTAACTGTAGCATTATCTCTTTTATTTAGGTTTTTGGAAGCTGCTATTATATTGGATGTAATCTTATCCTGGGTCATGCCCGGAAGGGGAAATGCATTTACAGATCTCCTACATGTATTTACTGAACCCTTTATGAGGCCGGGAAGGATGATTCAGCAGAAGATTATGCCGGGGCTTGCTTTAGATTTTTCCCCTATAATAGCTTTTTTTATAATAGACATAATAAGAGGGGTTGTATTTTCTATAATTTAATTTAGAAAGAGATAGATAGTGATCAGAGAAAATGATGAAGAAAGATAGTTTTATAAATAGATTTTATTTTTGTAGTGAAAATTATATGTTGCCTATATATGATAAGTTGGTTTTAGCAGAGCGAAGTCATAAGGTGGTTTATACAGGAGAATTTTGTACACCCAATATATGGGGAGCTCTACAGGATTTAAATGAAGAAATTGGATTGAATATTTATAGTTATGGTATATTTGAAGATGCGGAGAGAAAGATGATGGCATTTTCGGAAGAATCTGTAGAATGTTCTTATCCTGTAAAGTTGTTAGAAATAATTTGTAAGTCGAAATTTACAAAATTAAGTCATAAGGACTATTTGGGAAGTCTTATGTCCCTGGGAATCAAAAGAGAAAAATTTGGAGATTTAATATTGAACGGAAATGGTCTGTGTTATTTAGCTGTCTGTGAAGATATAAGTGATTATGTGAAGATGAATTTGAACAGTGTAGGAAGATGTCCCTGTGAAGTGGGTGATATAGATATTCATACAGAAGAAATTCCCAATTACAACTTTAAAACCTATACCTTAAATGTTTCTTCTCTTAGAATAGATTGTATGGTAAGTTCTCTTTGCAATCTATCCAGAAGCAAATCTGAAGAAATAATTAGACAGGGAAAGGTTCTTCTTGATTATTTGCCTGTAGATAAAAAGGATAGGTTGGTAAAGGAATATTGTACAATAACAGTAAGTGGCTGTGGAAAGTTTAAAATTGCTGGAAAAAGGAGATTTACAGGAACTGGCAGGTACAAGCTTCTTGTAAAAAAATTTAGTTGATTTGAGGTGCTAAGCATGCAGATAAACGCTGAAGAAATAACAAATAAAGAATTTAAAAAAAATCTTAGGGGTTATAATATAGATGAAGTGGATGATTTTTTAGATAAGATAGCGGAGGATTATGAATCACTACAGAAGGAAAATTCTTTTTTGAAAGAAAAGCTTCAATCTGTAGAGGACAAGATAAACCACTATAACAAGATGGAAAATACTATACAAAATACCCTTTTGTTAGCTCAGAATGCTTCTGAACAGGCTAAAGAGAATGCCAAAAAGGAAAGTGAGTTTATACTTAAAAATGCCAATGAAGCAGCTCAGAAAATAATAGACAAGGCTCATAGTGATGTTATTCAAATTAATGATGAATTTGAGAGAGTAAAGCAGGAGTTCGGAAAATTTAGAACTAAATTTAGAAATTTCATGAAGACTCAACTGGAAGTGTTTGATGATATGGAAAAAGATTTTGTGAAAAGCTATGATATAGGTTATGAACTAAGTGAATCTTCTTTAAATGATACTTCTTCAAAAGATGTTCCTATAAAGGAAAAAGAGATAGAAAAGGAAGTTCAAAATACCGAAAAAACTTCTTCAGGGGCAGATAAAAATGAAGTTCAAGAAAGTCAGGATAGAGATGACAATGATAATACTTTGACAGATGAAGATGAGTTGAATGAAATTAAGAATTTTTTTGTTAAAGGATAGAGAAAACCACTCTAAAGTGTAGAGTGGTTTTTTTACATAGAAGATGTACTTGTTATATTTGTTTCAAATTGAGAAAGTTGACAATTGATGTTTGTTTATATATGCTATTAATATGTGTTGTTCAGAATAATCAATGGATAAGTATAAGGAGGTCATTATTTATGATTATAGGAATCATTGGGGCAATGGATGAAGAAGTGAAAATACTTTTATCCCAGCTTCAGTTAAGCAGAGCTCAAGTGAAAGCCAATATGAAGTTTAATTTCGGACAACTTTATGGTGCTAAGGTGGTAATAGTTAAAAGTGGAATAGGAAAAGTGAATTCAGCTATATGCGCACAAATTCTCATAGATGATTTTAATGTAGATAATATAATAAATGTTGGGGTAGCCGGAGGTACAGCAGAAGATATATACCCTGGAGATGTGGTTATAGCTAATAGTTTAGTACAGCACGATGTAGATACATCCGCCTTTGGGGACAAAGTAGGGCAGATCCCTAGAATGGATACATATGATTTTAAGTGTGACAGGAATCTTGTGGAGAAGGCCCAGCTTGCCTGCAGAAAGATAGGGGATATAAGAAGTTTTACAGGAAGAATTGTTACAGGAGATCAATTTATCTGCAGCACTGAAAAGATAAAGTATTTAAATAGTGAATTCAATGCACTTGCCTGTGAAATGGAAGGTGGGAGTATTGCCCAGGCGGCTTATTTGAATAATGTACCTTTTGTAATAATAAGATCTATATCGGACAATGCCAATAATGGTGCCAGCATGGATTATAAAAAATTTGCACCTATTGCTATAAAAAACTCCACTGAGATATTGAAGAATATGATTATGAACTTATAGTTTTTGTCAAGTGATTCTTAGGTTCAGATGGAGTTTGCTTATAATGGTAGCGGTCGGATAGATTATACACCAGGAGGAAAATAATGGAAGTATCTATAATACTACTGGGAATTTTAATAGACAGGATTACTAAGATGTGGGCGGCTCAAAGTCTGGCTCAGGGTTTCCAGGTTGTTATAATAAAAGATATATTTTCATTTCTATATCTGGAGAACAGAGGTGCGGCTTTTGGAATCCTGCAAAATAAGCTTTATTTTTTGGCAGCTATAACAATAATAGTAGTTACAGGCATGATATACTATATGGTGAAACATAGATTGAAATCTATTGTAGTCAGAGTAAGTCTTTCTCTTATAATAAGTGGAGCACTGGGGAATTTAATAGATAGATTGATTTATGGATATGTAGTTGATTTTATTTCGGTTCATTTTAAAAATATCTATTACTTTCCAATATTTAATGTGGCAGATGTTTTTGTAGTAGTGGGAACAATGCTGTTGTTATTTTATTTACTGAAGGAAGAAAAATATGGAAACTAGAGAATTTTCAGTATGCAGCGGAGAGGAAAAAATGCGGCTTGATATGTTTTTGTGTAAACATTTGCCGCATAAGTCCAGAAGCTATGTTCAAAATTTGATAGAAAACAAAAGGGTGAAAGTAAACAAAAAAATAAAAAAAAGTAGTTATAAAGTCAATTGTGAAGATAATGTAATTGTAACACTGCCCGATCCTGTTGAGATGAATATAAAAGAAGAGGATATACCTATCGATATACTTTATGAGGATACAGATATTATTGTAGTAAATAAACCTCAGGGAATGATAGTACATCCTGCATCAGGCGTGTACACAGGTACACTTGTAAATGCACTTTTGAACCATTGCAGTGATTTGTCAGGCATAAATGGTGTGATGAGGCCTGGAATAGTACATAGAATAGATAAGGATACTTCGGGAATACTTGTAGTTGCAAAAAATGACAATGCTCACAACAAATTGGCCCAGCAGTTAAAGGATCACTCTATGACTAGGGAGTATATTGCACTGGTGGAGGGGGTTTTAAAAGAGGATAATGGCATCGTAGATAAGCCTATTGCAAGACATCCTAGAGATAAGGTAAAAATGGCAGTAGTTCATGGGGGTAAAAGGGCAGTTACCCATTATGAAGTCATTAAAAGATTTAAGAGTAATACCTTGATTAAATGTGTACTGGAAACTGGAAGAACCCATCAGATAAGAGTTCATATGGCCTATATTGGCCATCCACTGGTGGGAGATCCGGTATACGGATATAAAAAGCAGAGATTTAGACTAGATGGACAGCTGCTTCATGCTAGAAAATTAGGCCTTGTACATCCTTCAACAGGTAGGTATATGGAGTTTGAGACAGAAATACCGGATTATTTCAAAAAGATAATAGATATAATTGATAAAGGCCATGTTTAACTTATTTCAACCATAATAGGACAGTGATCTGAACCGGTAACTTGAGTTAAGATGGCTGCCTTTTTTACCTTTTTAAGTAGGTTGTTTGATACAAAGTGATAGTCTATTCTCCAGCCTGCATTTCTCTCCCTTGCTTTAAATCTATAACTCCACCAGGAGTATTCTATCTTTTGTGGATTCATATATCTGTAGGTGTCGGTATATCCATTTTTTATGAGCTTGTCTATCCACTGCCTTTCTATGGGAAGGAACCCGGAGCTTTTTTCATTGGCTTTTGCATTTTTTATGTCCATTTCAGTATGGGCAGTATTGTAATCCCCGCATATTAGAAGCTTTTTACTTTTAGATACCAGGAGATTGCAGTAATTTAAAATTGCATCATAAAAGTTCAGTTTGTAGTTCAGTCTTTCCTGGCTCATCTGGCCGTTGGGAAAGTATATGTTAAGCAGGGTAAAGTTTTTAAATTCAATTACGAGGATTCTGCCCTCCGAATCAAATTCTGGAATTCCTATTCCATGTTCTATGGATACAGGTTCAGATCTGCTGTAAACTGCTACACCGCTGTAGCCTTTTTTTTGGGCAAAACTAAAATATGAATGGTATCCACTTATGTTTTTCAATTTATCTTCCAGGGTAGTTTCTTGAAGTTTAGTTTCCTGAACACATAGTATATCAGGATTTTCGTTTTCTATCCATTCAAAAAAGTTCTTTTTTGAGATGGCTCTCAGGCCGTTTACGTTCCAAGAATATATTCTCATAAGTAATATGACTCCTTTTATATAAAATATAGTCCCATGTATATACCCAGGACAGGTTTGACATGGAGCATGGATAACTATCCTATTTTTCTTTTCCTATCCTTTTTATCATTTGAATCATTTAATTCTGCAGCGCTTTTTTCAGGTAATATTAAATTCAGTGCTATTCCGATGATAGATGCAAGAGCAACTCCTGATATCTGCACAGGTGCTCCACCGACACTGAAGTTTATGGAAGCTCCCCCTATACCTATTACTATTATAACAGAAGACAATATGAGATTTCTGTTTTTGCTGAAATCTATCTTTTCTTCTACCAGTACCCTAAATCCTGAAGAGGCTATTATACCAAAGAGAAGTATGCTTACTCCCCCTATCACAGGCATTGGCATATTTTCAATAAGTGCAGCTACGGGGCCTATAAAGGAGAGAATAATGGCAATTATTGCAGCACCGCCTATGACCCAGACACTATAGATTTTGGTTATGGCCATAACCCCTATATTTTCTCCATATGTCGTAGTTGGAGGGCCGCCTGTAAAACCTGCAAATATAGTAGCTAAGCCATCTCCCAGTATTGATCTGTGCAAACCTGGATCTTTGGTGAAATCACGTCCTACTACGTTGTTTGTCACGTAAATATGACCTATGTGTTCTGCTAGAGTTACAAATGAAATTGGAGCCATTAGTATCATGGCATTTATATTGAATTTTGGAAGCATAAAGGGTGGTAGACTGAAAAATGAAGTATTCGCTATGGATTTTAAGGATTGTTGTGGTATAACTCCTAAAATTATTGCAGATATATATCCTACTATTATAGCTATCAATATAGGTATTATTCCAAGAAAGCCCTTGAAATACATACTTCCAACTACTGCAACAGCTAAGGTTATTCCAGAAACGCTCATCCATGCCCACCTTGGTATACTCTGCATTTGAGCTGTTGTATAGGTAGGGTTGAATCCAGACCAGTTTATAGCTGTAGTGGCCAGACTTAAGCCTATTACAATTACTATAGATCCTACTACTACAGGAGGAAGAGCTTTATTGAGCCAATTTACTCCACAGAATTTTATTATAATGGCTACTATTACATATACACATCCTGCAGCTATTACACCGGAAAGCATGGCAGATGGTCCATAATTTTGGGATGCGATGAGTATGGGACTTATAAATGCGAAGGAAGAGCCCAGATAAGCAGGCAGCTTGGCCTTAGTGCATATTATATATATAAGAGTTCCAATGCCGCTGCAGAACAATGCAATGGATGGACTCATACCAGTCAGTATAGGGACCAGTATAGTGGAACCTACCATGGCAAATAGATGTTGGAAACTGAGTGGTATAGTAGTTAATATGGGTAATTTATCTTCTACGTCTACAAAATCTTTCATTTACGACACTCCTTTTTTAGTCTCTCAGGACTATTTTAAAAGTTTTACAGTTCATATATTTTTACTGAATCACTTTTATCTATTTCTGAAATTTCTACAGATATTATTTCTTCCCGGGAAGTAGGTATGTTTTTGCCAACGTAATCAGGTCTTATGGGAAGTTCTCTGTGTCCTCTGTCAATTAAGACCGCCAGCTGTATTAATTTTGGCCTGCCTGAATGAATAATTGCATCCATAGCTGCCCTGGCTGTCCGGCCAGTATAGATTACATCGTCAACTAATATGATCCTTTTATTTTCTACATCTGTTACATCAAATTCTTTTACTACAGGCTGTTCTGAAAGAGTACTTAAATCATCTCTGTAGAGGCTTATATCAACACATTTAACATCCAATTTGACACCTTCAATTTTATAGATATTTTCCGCTATTCTTTCAGCCAGAGGGTATCCTCTCCTTTTTATACCTACAAGCATTATATTTTCCGTGCCCTTGTTTTTTTCCACTATTTCGTGAGATATTCTAGTCAATGTCCTGTCCATAGCCTTTTTATCTAAAATGAGTGCTTTTAGCTTCAAAATATCACCTCCTCCATTGCGAGCTTATAGTTAAAAGTTCGTGTCTTAGTATATTGGGCATAAAGAAAAGCCCTTCTCCATGTGAGAGGGCGTCCATTCTACTTTACCTTACTGATCTCACTGGATCATTTTAAAGGATATATAACCTTGTTTATTATAAAATAATTTTTTTTATATTTCAAGCCATTTTAAATAAATTTTATTCAATCTGTTCTATAGATGGCATTGAAGAATCCACATACAGTGTTTTATTGGTATAGTATATTACCATTCCTGGCTTTGCTCCATTTGGCTTATGTATATTTTTTATAGAGGTATAGTCTACAGCTACTTTTGAAGAGCCTTTAGCTTTACTATAGTAGGCTGCCAGCATAGCTGCTTCTTCCAGAGTTTTGTCTGGAACTGTACCAAAATTTTTTATTATTACGTGTGAACCGGGAATTTTCTTTGTGTGAAGCCATATATCCCTTTTATCTGCAAATTTAAGAGTAAGGTAGTCATTTTGGAGATTGTTTTTGCCCACATATATTTCTATTCCGTCGCTGGAAAGAAATTTCATGGGCTTAGAAACCCTGGATTTATTTCGTGAATTTGATTTTTTTAGTTTAATGTAGCCTGTTGCCATAAGTTCTCTTTTTATTTCTTCAATATCCTCATAGTTATCCAAGTTTTTTATATTGGTAATAACTGAATTCAGATATTCCAGTTCTTCATTTGCCATACTCAATTGTTCACTGGCAGCCTTTTTTGTCTTTTTTAATTTATTGTATTTTTTAAAATAATGCTGAATGTTTTCAGAAGGAGTTTTATTTTCGTCCAATTTTATATCTAGATACTCATTGTTGTTGTAATAATTTTGAACTTTTATATGGGAGAGCCCCTTTTTTATTTTGTAGATATTAGAGGTAAGCAGTTCTCCACAAATTCGATAAACATCTTTATCTAGAGCATCTTTAATATTCTGGTTTAAAATATTGATTTTTTTATGGCAGCGATCTAGATTTATATTTACAAGTTTTTGAAGATCAGAACTTCTGTTGTTCAATCTATCTGCTTTGTCCTTTTCAAAATAAAATTCCTCTACAAGTTTGGAAGGTGAGGAGTAGAGATTTTCTTTATAGCCGTCTAGATAGGTCAGATTGTCGCAATAAAAGTCTTTTACCACAGAACCTTTTTTGTAGGATACAAAGGAAAATTCGTGATTTTTAAGTTTGTTGAAGATCTTATTACTAAAACCATATAGTATAGTTGCACTTGTTTCATCGAAAACATTCAAGGTCTCAGATAGGTTCAATTCCTCCAATCTGTGAAATAACTCTTTTGAATATGAACTACTGACCCCTGTAAATGTCGAGGAGAAAAATTTTTTATCTATGTATTTTATGCGATTTTGTATAAATGTCTTGAATTCGTTTTTAGAAAAACGAAAAGGATTTAATTTATTTGAGGTCGGTGGAAATATATATTTAATTCCGGGGAATAGTGATCTGACGGTATTTATTTCAGGTGTTATGTGTTTTATACTGTCCATGATTAAATTGTCCCTCTGGCGAATTAGGGTAATATTGCTGTGCCTTCCCATTATTTCTACTATTAATGTGTAAATACTGTTAAATCCCAATTCATCAGAACTTTCAAAATCTAAGAATACAACTCTGTCTGTATCCAATTGTCTTATATTGATTAATTTTGAGGAGTTCAGATATTTTCGCAGTACCATACAAAACATAGGGGGCTGCAGGGGGTTCGGTTTATTTTTATCTGTAATGTGAATTTTAGGATATATGGGGCTGGAACTAATTGAAAGTTTATAGTTTTTTCTGTTGTTTTTCATAGTTAATAATATCTCATCCTTTTCAGGCTGATTGACTTTTTCAATGCGCCCTCCCAGCAGTTCACATTTCAATTCTTCTAAAATACTGTATATAAAAATACCATCTAATGCCATAATATCATCCTCTTTCTTATATTCTGTATTGGGTATTTAATAAATTATATCATCTAAAATTTAATAAATAAAGCTGATCGGAAGATTATGTATAGAATATTGCTTGCCTATGATTCCAGAGTACAACAGTTGTCATTGATAAAAAGTTGACACAGTAGTAAACTTAATTTATGTATGCAAAATTTTACGAAAGGATGAAATTTTAATATGAAATTTACTAAAATGCAGGGAAGCGGAAATGATTTTATAGTCATTGATGATAGAAAAAATAAATTTTTAGGTAAAGAGAGTAAGCTTGGAGTAAAGCTTTGTAATAGGCATTTTGGAATAGGGGCAGATGGTGTATTAATAGTTAGAGGAAGTAAAATTGCACAGATCAAGATGATAATAATTAATTCTGATGGATCTTATGCATCCATGTGTGGAAACGGCATAAGATGTTTTGCAAAATATGTATGGGAGAACAATATAGTAAAGGGTTCTAGCATAAGGATAGAAACGGGAGATGGAATAAAGGAAGCCTTTTTGAATATAGATGCAGATGAGGTTAAGGAAGTTACTGTTGATATGGGGACTCCCTCTTTTGTACCCGGTGAAATTCCAGCTGATTTTGAGGATGAAATTGTCAATAAGGAAATAGAAGCTAATGGAAAAATATATAAAATCACTTCACTGTTTATGGGAGTTCCTCATACAGTTATATTTGGCAGGCTGGAAAAATACCAGGTGAGAGAAGGAAAGTCTGTAGAAAAATATGCTGCATTTCCGCAGGGAACCAATGTAAATTTTTGTGAAATTATAGATAAAAATAATATCAAAGTAAAGACCTGGGAAAGGGGAGCAGGCCCTACTTTAGCCTGTGGTACAGGAAGCTGTGCTTGTGTTGTGGCTGCAAACAAGTTGAATTTTACTGATAAAAAAGTTAAAGTTACAGTACCCGGTGGAAATATATTGGTGGAAATAAGAGGAAATAATGTATTTATGACGGGTCCTGCAGAAGTTTCTTTTAAAGGGGAATATGATATGTAATGAAAATTTTCATGAAGATAATATTCTATACGGCGGTATTTTTAAATATTGTCACTTTGAGTGGATGTAGTTCCAGGAATAAGTATAAAGGCGAGGTTATAAAAGAGCCAAATTATTCTGATGTTATAGTGATTAAAGATGGAGGAGATAAAGAGGATATATTTAATGTACATTCTAATCAATTAGTTAAAAATGGAACTGTCGATCATATCTCAGAAATGGTATATGATACTCAAAAATCTGTTTATGTATATCTGGTTGATAAAAATAAAACCCCAAAAATTGGCAGTAAGGTAGTTGCGTTATATGGAAATACAAAAAGTGAAATCAAGGACTTTTTTGCTGTAAAAGATATAAAAATAAATCCTTCAGGAGATAAGATTGCCTATAGAGCTTTCAACAGTTCTTCTACTGACAGTGCGCAGGGTATGAAAGTATATGATTTGAAAAATAAAAAATATATAGAACTTAAATCTAAAGTTTTGGTTTCAGGGAACTTATATGAATGGCTGGACGATCATAGAATAATATATTATGGAAATATAGAGGGGCAAAGAAATTCTGATAAAGTATATCTATATGATCTCAGCAAAGACAGTGAACAGGTATATTTAAATGATACAAGGGGATATTGTATGTATTTTACCACTATAGGGGATGATCTGCTGTTTTCATCACGGAATCAGGATGAATTGGATTTATATTATTACAATCATAAAACTGGACAATTTAAGTTCTTAAGTGATGAGTTTGAACAGATATATGATTCTACGGTGGATAATAAAAATGGCTGTGTATTTTTTATTGGAAAAAATGAAGAAAATATTGAATCGCTTTATAAATTCACACAAAAGGATGGCGGAGTTAGCAGGATAACTTATGATTTCCCAGAAAATATTGCTGAGTACAGCGGTATAGCCCAGAGTAAAAGAGGAGATGTGTATTTTGTGGGAATGGTAAACAGGGGGAGCGGTGAAGATGTATTCATGTATAACATCCGAGATAAATCCATAAATATCATATCTGATCAGGAGGGAATATATAATATTTATAAAGAGAAGTGAAAAATATCACTTTATTTTGATTATAATTGATTAGAAAATATTTTATTGGGATATAATCTCAATAACAAATTATTGTTGAATACGATATTGTTGATTATATGTTTAGAACTGTATGTTGTTTGAAGTTTGTACTTTGTATTTTAAAATATAATAGAAAGAGAGAAATAATATGTTTTCCACAGAGATGAAAGAAGTAAACATTGATGAAATTTTATTGGAACCAGATATAGTGAAGAGGATACCTGAAGAGATAGCCAGAGATAATTGTGTGATTGCATTGAAGCGGGCTGATGAACAGATCATTATAGCTGCAGATAAAACTCCAGATATTAATTTAGTGGAGGAACTAAAGTTCATATTAGGTGTTGAATTGAGATTTGTTAAAGCTGACAGAAGAAAAATATACGATTTGATAAATACATATTATTGCAGGGAGAATTTACACCATGCATTGAAAGACATAAAGATGAATAAAAATACTTCACAGATGACCGGGGAAAACATTTCAGATATACATAAATTTCAAAGTTCCCCTGTAGTTAAGGCAGCTAATTACATAATAAATAAAGCCATAGATGAGAGGGCCAGTGATCTTCACATAGAGCCCTTTCAAAAAAGTGTGACTATAAGGATGAGAGTGGATGGCATTATATATGAGTACATAAAAATACCTAGAAATATATATCCACTTTTATGTACAAGAATAAAAATAATGGCCCAGATGGATATAGCTGAAAAAAGACTTCCACAGGATGGAAAAATAAAATATACTAAGGGAAATTTCAATTATGATATTAGAGTGTCTACTCTTCCAACTATATATGGGGAAAAAGTGGTTTTGAGAATTTTATATAGGGATACTGAGATAAAAAATCTCAATATGCTTGGATTTTTAAAAGAAGATGAGACAAAGATAAAAAACATGTTAAACAGGAGTTCAGGTCTCATTTTAGTGACGGGTCCAACTGCTCGCGGAACAAAATTGCGACATATTGGACAGGCTATTTTCTAGTTTTTTTTAGAGCCAAATATATTTATTTCAGCCTCTTGGGCGCTTCCGTTCCAGTATATTGATTCGACTAATATGGATATTAAATACTTTTTTAGCTTAATGTCGGCTATATCTATCATCTTATTGAATTTCTTGGCTGTATTAATCATTAAGTCTATGTCAAAATCCCTTTCCTCGGATTGACTAGATTTAACTTCTTGTGTGGCCAATTTATCCTTTATGATTTTATTTTCTTTATCCAGTTTTTCGATCTCTTTAAATATATAATCTGCAGCGGCACTATTTTTATTTTGGGATAATTGTTTCACCAAATTTTCTATAGCAGTTTCATTATCAGATATTTTTTTCTCTAAAGCTTTTATATTGTTTTTAGGCTCATTGTTTTTAGCAGAATGATGCTTAAATTCCTCCAGCTGCTTAATAAGCAATCCTTTATTGGCAGTTAGACCCTTTAGTTGGTTTATAACATATGCATCTAATTTAGCTCCATTTGCGTTTTTATTGGTGCATCTAGCCCTAGCAGATGATGCTTTGAGATCACATTCATAATAGTACCTTTTGGAACCGTCTTTTTTGGGAGAACCATATGTAATCCTCATAGGGGAGCCGCATTCTTTGCATCTTATTATACCAGTTAGCAGTGCTGTATTGGATTTACCCAAAGCGGGTATAGCTTTACTGTTGTTCTTATCCAATTCGTGCTGTACTTTTAGCCAATCACCAGGTTCAATTATTCCTTTATGTTTGGCTACAGCTGCAATCCATTCCGTTCTATCTCTCTGAATGCCTTTTTTATTTTTCTTATTATAGATCAGCATACCATGAATATTATCTGCTGAACCTGCAGTTATTATATTTTTGCTTTGCAGGTATTCCATAACTTTATTGCTGGTCATAACATAAACAGGGTTCCTCAAGATGGAAGCAATAACCCTAGAGCTAAAATCCTTCTTGTTTCTGGTTTTAATATTATTTTGGAGTAAATACTTTCTTACCTGGTATATGGATCCAAGCTCTATATATTTATTATACAACCATTTTACAAATTTCAATTCTTCAGGAACGGGAGATAGTTTTTGCATGGATCTTTCCTTCATTTCAGAATCATAGTATAGAATCTTTTCTGACCTAAATCCTATAGGAGGTTGTCCACCAAGCCATCTGCCGGTTTTGGCAAGTTCCAGCATATTATCACGAACTCTTTCTGCAATGGTTTCACGCTCCAATTGGGCGAATACACTAGCGATATATACCATGGCTTTTCCCATGGGAGTGGAGGTATCAAACTGCTCTTTTATACTTATAAAGGAGATGTTATGTTGTTCCAACAGTTCCAGCGTAGCAGAGAAATCGGCAACATTCCTGCTTATACGGTCCAGCCTGTAGCATACAAGAGAGTCAAATTTACCGCCTTTTGCATCCAATATCATTTTTTGAAATTGTGGTCTATCTATATTGCCACCACTAAATCCCTCATCCTCATAAATTATAAATTCAATTTTCCCATCAAAATTTTTAGTACAATATTCTTTGCACATTTCTATTTGATTACCGATAGATTCACCTTTACTGGTGAATTTACTTTTTCTTGAATATATTGCTGCCTTCATGTGAATTACCTCCTTATTACAAACTAATGTTCTGATTGAAGTTAAAAAATATATAGGAGATTAACTCCTATGATCTTTTCTTATTATTATTGCTGAATAGCTTATCAATATCATCAATATACATGGAAGACTTTTTATACACATTTTGATACCAGTCTTCAAGTCCCGGTTCGCTTCCTGGGTTCCTTTCCCACCTCTTAAGCCTGTCTACAAAGTCACTGTGGTTCTCATTTATAGGTACTCTAATATTAGCGCCATTTATATCCGCAGTTTTTTTATTTTCATAGAAATGTATATTGAATTCATTGTTTTTTAAATTATTAATGTAATTTAGATGAGAAGGTTTAAGGAATTTTTTATATTCCAAGATATTTTCTAACGATGTATTTATTTTGTTTAATTTACCCTTGTCAGTTTTTAGCTTTTCTATTTTTTGTACACAATTTTCAATATATCTTTCCAAAAATTGTTGTACTAGTAAATCGTAGTGATTCATTACTTCGTTTAATTGAGATGAAGGTAAGGGTTCATTAAAATCAATTAAGTCCTCAATATTAGCCAATTCTTGTAGCTTTTCAATTAAAAAATTTATCCTAAAGAAAAAAGTTTTTGGCTCAATAGAATTATTAACTAATTTTTGAGAATCATAAATCATTCTAGCTATTTGAGGAACATATACATTATGTGCAGAATCTAAAATTTGTTGTTTTGGGAAAATTATTTTATCATAGTTTTTGCCATACACAATGTTTTGCAATTTTAATAATTTCAAATTATTTTTTTCTTTCTTTTTAAATAAATCAAATAATCCCATGTAGTATCACCTTCATTTATCGAATTTATATTTAATATTTCTATTATTTAACCTGCTTAGCTACTTTAGAAAACAGTCCTGTTAAATTAATCATTTCTTTACCATTTATCTATATATAAATTATCTAAATCCATAAATATTTTCTTCTTTCTTCATTAAACCCAATTAAATCTTAGCTTCAAGGCTTGTACCGGAATTCCTTCAGCATGAGCTATTTGCTCAAGAGTAAAATTTTCATAAGGTAATAAAATGTCTTTAGGTATGGTCATAAATGCCGCAAAAGTATTGGCTTGAATTTCTAGTTTGTTAATTGAAAAAAGAGTAGTGTTACGTAAAAATGGAGTATTGGCATTAGGGTGAAATCTAATATGACCTAATTCGTGAGCACAAGTAAAGCGGCCAGAAAAGCTGTTTTCTTCTAATTCCCGATTTATGTGTATCATTCTTTGGCGTACATACTTGTTGTAATAGCCGTTTATTTTCCCCAGAGGTTCTTTTAATATCATAATATTTTCAGCCCTTGCAATTTCAAAAGGGTTGTTTGTTTTATGCTTTTTTATTAGACGGAGTACTTCTTTCTCTATAACATCCCTCAATTCCCCATTCCCCCAATTTTATTTTCTGTATTTCTTTGGAGTATATTTTTTAGCTGCCTGTTTGGCAATTCTCATTGAGTTTTCCAAGCTTATCCTGAGCAATTCTCTAGTTTCATCATCCATTGGCTCTCCATCAAACATGAGTCCATCTTGCGAATTTTCCAGCTGTTCAAGTGTTTTATTAAGGTCTTTTTTTATGTCACGTTCATCTTTTTCGCTTAATTTAGGTTGAGAGCTTTTTTTATTTTCATTTTCTTTTGAATTAGTAGGAACATTTTTAATATCTGTTCTTCCTAATAAATAGTCTATAGAGACCTTAAAATAATCAGCTATTTTTTCAAGTAAATCATGTTCTGGCAATTGAGTGCCATTTTCATATCTGGATATAGAACTTTTATTAAGATAAAATTTACTTGCCAATTCTTGTTGAGTTAAATTAGATTTTTTTCTTAATTCTTTTAATCTATCTCCGAATGAAGTCATTCAGTTCCTCTCCTTAATATATTTAATATATTTATTATACCCTATGTTGCATTAAAAGAAATATATATTGCTTTATAAGAAACTTTTTAATGAAAAAGTATTGACAAGTTTCGTTAAAAGCATTATTATTAAAGCATAAAGTTGATTTCAACGAAACAATGAGCGAGGTGATGTACATGAAACCAAATTTATTAAAAGCAGAGAGAGTAAAAGCGGGGCTTACTCAGAAAGACTTATCAATAGCTTTAAAAAAAGATGTATCAACATATTCAAAAAAAGAAAACGGATTAGTAGAATTTACAGCAAGTGAAATAAGGGCTCTTAAGCAATTATTGAATTTATCTCCAGAAACAATAGATAAAATTTTTTTTGATACAAAAGTTGTTTTTAAAGAAACAATTAATTAAAAGCAAGTAGTTTAATCTCATAATCTAATTCTAACAGCAAAAGGAAGTGGAATAAATGGCAAGAAAAGCTACGAAAGCAGCAGATAACATATATTATAAAGCACGAATGGAAGCAGCTGCCACAAATGACAAACTGAATAGCAGGGAAGGGGCTGCTGAAATAATCGGCATTGATAGAACCAGGCTTGCAAGAATAGAGCTTGATAGTATTTGCGCTTATCCAGAGGAAGTCTTGATGATGTCTGATGCATACAATGCTCCAGAATTGAACAATTATTTTTGTTGTGAGCAATGCCCTATAGGAAAACATACCGTACCGCATCTTGAAGTACCAGATATAAGTTATCTTACGATTCAAATATCAATTTTGCTGAAGCATTCGGGATCTACAACAGACAAATTAATGGAAATTGTACAAGACAGAGTTATTACAGAGGATGAAAAACCAGAGCTTAAAAATATAGTCGGTGAATTAGATGAATTTTCACAAAAGATACAATCACTAAAACTTTGGGCTCAGAAGAAATTGAAGTAGGGAGGAGGGAGAATTGGCAGACATAAAAAATGTGATAGTAAATTGGCCACAGACAGAAGAGGGCATGGAAGAAGTGCAAAGGCGGTTCACTATAGCACTTGCGAGGATAATTTGGGAAACAAGGACTCCCGAAGAGGTTGACTATATAATTCGAGAACTGCCAAAACATAAATGGAATGAACCAATTTTAAGGAGGGATGAAGTTGAGTAACTTGATTACAAAACAAGTTAATTTTCAGAATGTAAATATGACAGCTTGTAAGACAAATGAAAAAGTTTTTGTAGGGATAAGAAGTATATGTGATGGATTGGGTATTGCATATAACGGTCAGATGGAAAGAATTAATCGTGATGATGTGCTTCCAGAGGGGGTTCGTAAAATACGCATACCTACATCTAGTGGAGATCAGGAAACAAACATGCTAGATATTGAGTATTTACCATTTTTCTTAATTGGTATTAAAAGCTCAATGTGTAAAGAAGAAATAAGACCTAAATTGAAAGAGTTCAAGCTCAAAGCAAAGGACGTACTGGCAGCAGCATTCATAAAGAAGCAGCTTTCTCCAATGGAACAATTAAGACTTCAATATCAGGTTATAGAGAGTCATGAGGAAAAAATAAATGAGCTTGATACCAAAGTGAAAAATTTAGCTTTGACAATGAATATAACTGATGGCCAGGCCAAAACGATACAAAAGCTTGTTAATAAAAGAGTTAAGACTTTATGTTGTGGGAATGAAAGTAGTGCATATATGGACCAATCTATAAGAAAGAGAGTATACAGCTACATCTGGAGGACTTTGAAAGATTATTTGAATGTTTCGGTTTATCACAATATCTTGAGAAAAGATTACAGTTCAGCAATTAAATATATCGACACTATTACACTGCAGGGGGCTTTATTTAGAGAAGTTCAAGAAATTAATCAACAGATAAATATCAAGGAGGCAGCAATATGACTGAATATACATTGAAGCAGATGTTAGACAAGTTTGAAAGGAACCACAGTTTGAAATTTAAGTATGTAAATGAAATGGGATTAGATTATGGAAATATTCACTTAAGCGGAGATGGGCATATTGTAAATGAAGTAGGGACACCGATACTATCAAATTTTACACTGAGCAGCAAATTCAGGCTGGTAAATGAGCCAGTAAGTGCAAAGGAGGCTTTTAAGGCGTTTGAGGAAGGAAAGACAATTTATTGTATTTTGCTTGATAAAAAATATGAATATTCTTCTGAAATATCAGGATTATTAGAGTCAAAAACAAGACACGGGTTTATGGGAATAAGTGTAGAAGAAATTTTATATGGTAAGTGGTTCATAAGGGAGGAAAATTAATGTTTATTCCAGAGAAAGTAAAAGGCTTTAGTAAGCTAAATGATGCAGACAAGGAACTTTTCAAAAGGTTCTGTACAAGATTTTACAAGGCATGGGAATATCCAGAGGATCATGCACCTATAAAAGTGCAAAGAGCTGATGGATATCTAAAAGTTGTACTGAATGACGGTGACTGGCTGCATGTTCTGGGGAATGGAGATTGGTACTAGGAGGGAGAAGGATGGTATTTGAGAATCTAATGGCGCTTTGGATTGCAATAGAGAAGGAGTGCCCGCAGGAAGTTGCATTCAAGTATCTGGATAGATATCTGGGGGATGGACCTAAACAAGCACCTAAATTTAGATGGACACCGCAGGATGTGGAGGATGTGATGAAATTTAGGAAGGAGGGTATAAACTGCGCGGAGATAGGCAGTTACTATGGGCTTAAAGGGGCAAGCATATCGTATTTACTTTGTAGAAAAAGAAAGGAGGTAAGTGCAAGAGCTTAATATGGAAGAATTAAAGAAAAGGTTAAATGAATGTATTGATTTATACGGTTTGCAGGATAAAAGGACACTAGAAGTCAGCCAGCAACTTGATAAGCTGATAGTTCAGAAAATGAAGGAGGGTAAAAACAAATGAATGGATATTTGCAATGCTTGATAGACCAATATCAAGTAAAAGTTAGAAAAGCTACAGGGCCAGTAGAAAGAAATATATACAGAGATGTTTTGAATGATTTACTGAAGTTCCAAAGATACATTGAGGAACCTGAGGAAGAACCTAATATTGAGGATATTGTTCCCAGAAAATATGCGGTAGCTGATTTCAGTGGCGATATAAATGGATTTGTAGATTATCTTAAGAGGTTAAAGGAGGACATATGAGGGATAAAGAGTTTATGAAACTGGAGAAGCAAAATGCAAAGCTAAAGGAACTGTTGGAGGAAAGCTTACAGTTTATAGAAGCCTACAGGCTACAGGCCAAACATTGGGAAGATATGTACAATCAGTTGGATAGGTACTGCAGGTATAAATATAACGATTGAGGGGGTGAGTAGATGGAATCCGTTAGGCGAAAGGCAGACAAGGTGGTTGAACTTGTACAGGATGGAAATTTAGGAATCAAGGAGGCTGTAGATAGAGTTAAATATGACCTTGATGGTGATGAACTGTATGATATGAAAACCGGTAAGACCATATGTGATATTGATACTGCTACAGATGAACAGATAAAAATTTTATTTCAGGCAAAAGAAGACCCTTTGCAGAGGGCCCAAAAATAATTAATCGTTACTCTCATTCTACATGAGAATGGGAGAAAAATCAACAGGAGGTGCATCTTGAAAAAGTTAGTTGCAAATAGGCATCTTAAAAGATGCTGCGATTACTGTGGGAGAGAATTTAACAAAGGAGATGTCTACTACAGAGATAGAGAAATAATGACATCTGATAGTGAAATTATTAGAGGATATACATTTTATGAATGCCCGAAATGCCATTATAAGAGGATTCAGCATGAGAAGAGATACAAGAAATTTCAAAAGAATTGTAGACACCCGGGTAAATTCATACATGAAGTTTGGAGCTATATACCGGGTGAATGTATTAAACAGCCAGACCACTTTGAATGTGGTCTGTGTGGAAAATGGATATAACAATAAAAAATCAAATAGGAGGAGGTTGAGTCATGGAATTAAGACTTGATTTTAATAAGCCTTTTACGATACTTGCTAAAACTAAAGATATATCCGAGCTTGACTGGCTTAAGAGCCGTCAAGCCGGCATTGGAGGTTCTGATGCAGGAGCAATTTTGGGAATAAACAGATACAAGACACCATTTCAAGTATATATAGATAAAACACAGGAAATAACTGAGGTAGGCGAACAGAGCGAAGCTGCTTATTGGGGAACTGAACTTGAGGATATGGTGGCAAAGGAATTCACTAAGAGAACAGGTAAAAAAGTCAGAAGAAGAAATGCAATACTGCAAAGTATTGAGCATCCTTTTATGGCTGCCAATCTAGATCGTGAAGTAGTTGGAGAAAGGGCTCTCCTTGAGTGCAAAACTGTAAATGCATTTGGGGCAAAGGATTGGGAGTCAGATGAAATACCCGCAAGTTATCTGGCACAGGTTATGCACTATCTGGCTGTTACAGGTGATGAAAAGGCATATATAGCCGTGCTCATAGGTGGGCAGAAATTTATTTATAAAGAAATTGAGAGGGACCAGGAACTTATAAATATAATCGTAGCCAAAGAAAAAGACTTCTGGGAAAACAACGTACTTAAGAGAGTGCCGCCCAAGTTGGATGGATCAGATGCTGCAGAGAGGTATTTAAAGGAAAGATTCAAGGACTCAACTCCAGGGACGGTTGTAAATCTAAAATCTGAATACAAAGACAAGATTAAAGATTATATTGAAATCAAAAATACCATCAAATCCCTCGAGCTTCAAGCCAAGGAAATTGAGAACAACATAAAGCTTGAAATGGGTGAGGCTGAAATAGGATATGCTCCTGACTACGAGATTAATTGGAAAAGCATAACCTCCAATAGGTTTGACAGCAAAAGGTTCAAGGTGGAGTATCCTGAGCTATTTAAACAGTATTTAAATGCAAGCTCATACAGAAAATTTAATATCAAGGAGGTAAAAGCGTAATGGCAAATCCGGCATTTACAGCACTTATAAATAGTTTTAATGCCCAGCTGGCAGCTATGAACAAAAATGACTTTAAAATGTACGATCCAGGTGACTGCGGGTATTTTATAGATTCAATTTATTATGACAGTGATAAAGACAAAATAATGTGTAAATTTAAAGAAGATTTTGAAGGGGATGATGAGTAATATGGCTACAAGTCAGAGCTTAAAAAAGGAACTTACAAAAAAGGAACTGGGGAAACTACCGAAGGATCCATTCAAGGCACTTGTTTATTCCGCAAGTATAAAGAAAAGATTTGAGGACATGCTCGACAAACAGGCCAATGGATTTATAACCAGCTTGCTTAACTTGAAACAGGAGAAATTAAAGGGTTGTGACAATATGACAGTTTTGGGGAGTGCCTTAAAGGCCGCCTCCTTGAAACTTCCCATAGATCCTAACTTGGGATTTGCATGGATAATACCATTTAAAAATCATGGAAAGCTGGAAGCACAGTTTCAAGTTGGATACAGGGGATTTATTCAGATGGCTCAGAGGTCAGCACAATATAAAAAGCTCAATGTAACAGAGATATATGAAGGACAGCTTAAAAGCTTCAACCCTCTCACAGAAGAATTGGAATTAGACTTGGATAATAAACAATCGGATGCAGTAATAGGATATGCAGCATACTTCAGGCTCTTAAATGGTTTTGAAAAGATGGTGTACTGGAGTAAGGAAAAGGTAACTACGCATGCCAAAAGATTTAGCAAGAGTTTTGGTAATGGACCGTGGAAAACTGATTTTGATGCAATGGCTAGAAAGACAGTACTTAAAAATATGCTTTCAACTTGGGGCATTCTAAGTATTGACATGCAAGAAGCAATTACAAGTGACAGTAAAATAATTAAAACTAATGAGGACAACTATGAAGTATTTGACGAAGAAGCAGCGGATGAACCAGAAGTAAATGCGACAGACGTAGAATATATGGAAGCAGAGGATGAAGAAGAAAAAGGCAAGGATAGGGATCCGTATGAAGGCACACCGTTCGCTGAAAGTATGGATGATAAATAAGGTCAAGGAGCATTGAGTTATGGGAGAAGGTGATTACATTGGCTAGACCTCAAAAAGAAGGATTGGAATATTTTCCTTTAGATGTAGATATGGATCAGGATGATAAAGTTGCACTCATAGAAGCGCAATATGGACTAGTTGGCTTTGGTGTAGTAATTAAATTGTTAATGAAGATTTATAAGCACGGTTATTTCTATGAGTGGACAGAAAAACAGCAATTACTTTTTTCAAAGAGGGTTAATGCAGACATTAACTCAATTAATGTAATCATTAATGATTGTATAAAGTGGGAATTATTTGATAAAAAAGTCTTTGAAACCTATAAAATACTTACTTCTAGAGGCATCCAGAAACGTTATTTAAAGGCCGTAGATAGGAGGCAAAAGGTAAAAATATATAAAGAATACCTACTTTTGGATAATGAAACCATTAATGCATACAAAAATTTAATTATTGTTGACATTAACTCCAATAATGAGGTAGTTAATGCAAACATTAATCCCCAAAGTAAAGAAAAGAAAAGTAAAGTAGATAATACTACTACTGCTACTACAGAGGACCAGCTTGTGGATAATGTGGATAACTCAGGCTATGTTGATTTCTTCAACAACAACTTTGGGCATCTCATAACGCAGTTTGAGATGGAGCTTTTAGAAAGCTATGTGGAGGACGGCATGGAACCGGAGGTTATTACACTGGCACTGCAGGAGGCAGTAGAGAGCAACAAAAGAGATATACGGTATGCGAAAGCAGTACTCAACCGGTGGAAAGATAACCAGCTGAATACGGTCCAGGCGGTTATGGCAGATAAAAAAGGATTCGAGCTGAAGAAGAATCAAAAAAATAAAAATAAAAGTCCCGGGAGAAGTGCACCCAATTACGGCAAAAAAGAGAGTACGTTCAACAATTTCAAGCAGAGGAGCTATGACTTCAAAGACCTGGAGAAAAAGCTTCTTGGATGGGATAACTAAGAATTTAAAATAAAAATTTTGAGGAGGAAAAACAATGAAAAGTACAGGAATCGTAAGAAAAGTAGACGAGTTAGGGAGAATCGTAATACCAATGGAGCTTAGAAAAACCATGGGCATTCAGGAAGGTACACCACTGGAGATATTTGTGGATGGTGAAGATATCATCCTGAAGAAATACAGCCCGGCGTGCGTATTCTGCGGTGAAGCAAAGGACGTAGTGAAGTGGAAGGGCAAGAATATATGCAAGAAATGCATGGATGAACTCAGAGGGAGATAGACGGGAGGATGGATAGATGTGAGGCTTAAAAACTTGAGCAACATAAAGTGGATCGGCGGAAAGCACGGCAAGGAAGAACGCTACCTGGAGCTTATGCCAAAACACAGGATATTCGCAGATGTTTTCTTTGGATCCGGAGCAGTTACCTTTTACAAGGAGACAGTTAATCCTACTGATATAACGGTGGTTAATGATATAAATGACCGTCTTGTAAATTACATGATGGTTATAAAAAATAATCCAGGAAGCCTTTATAAAGAGTGCAGTTCACTTCCGTATTCAGAAAGTCTGTATGAAAAGTGGAAATGGGAGCCATGGCCGGAGGATAGCTTACAATCTGCGGTTAGATTCTATTACCTCATGAGAGTTTGTTTTGGCGGTGGTGGGCATAAGTACAAGAACGGCATAGGACTTTCAAAGACGCAGAATAAGGCCAAGCAGCTGACATCTGCTACGGAACTAATTCCAAAGATGGCCGGACTAATAAAAAACTGGAACATTCTCTGCAGGGACTTTGAGGAAGTAATACGGTTCTATGATACCAAGGATACGCTGTTCTTCCTGGACCCACCGTACTTGGGACATGAGGACATGTACTTCGGAGGATTCAAGAGGGAAGACCACATAAGACTTAGGAAAGTGCTTGAGAATATAAAAGGCAAAGCCATGGTTTGTTATTATCCGGATCCATTGATTGATGAATTGTATTCGGGGTGGTACCGAAATGAATATCACACGGCCAGCCAGATAAGAGTCAGAACTGATGGAGACAAGTGCCCGGTCCGGACCGAATTGATTTTAATGAATTACAAACCAGAGGTCAATGAACAGTTGAAAATAGTTTGAGGATTGGACAATAGAATAGAAAGCAGAAAGTAGTCGAATTTAAGCCGAGAACGGGGTAAATTTTAATTTAAATAGCATAAGAGTATAAATACTTGTCCAGTAAATTAAAATCCGTTTAAGAGTATCGTATGAGCGATTTAGTGAATTAAGAAAGTAGGTGGATAGTTTGAATGACCCAATAGAATTAATAGTTCCAGGAGAACCAATGGGAAAGCAAAGGCCAAAATTCAATAGATGGACAAAGTCGGCACACACGCCGGAGAAGACTCTGCAATATGAAACGTATGTGAAAGAGTTGTATGTTACCAACAGGTTTCCAAGGCTTAATGGATATATACAGGTTGACATTACAGCGTTTTACAGAATACCAAAGAGTATCAGCAATAAAAAACGTCAACAAATGCTGAACAATGAACTGCTTCCGGATAAAAAACCAGACGTAGACAATGTAGCAAAGACGGTATGCGACGCACTCAATTCTATAGCTTATGAGGATGACAAACAGATTGTAAGCTTAACGGTAAATAAATTTTATGGCGAACAGCCTCGTGTGGTTGTGAAGCTAAATCAAATAGATAAGGAGGAGTTGTCATGTCAGATAAAATAAATTTTGAAACACTGGCGGGAGGGGCATTTGCAGAGAGGGCAAGGCAGGCCATTGGTCAAGTTATGGACAACATAGCAGATGAAAATACGAACTGGAAGGATAAGAGAAAAGTTACCTTGGATCTTACGTTCAGTACGAAAGAGGATAGGGAAATCATTGAGTGTGATGTATTGGCAAAAGTAAAATTGGCGCCGAAGCTTTCAGTCCATACGAAGTTTTTACTTGATAGAAATTTAGAAGGTGAGGTTATAGCAAGTGAATTTAAGAAGCAGGTACCCGGCCAACAGGCAATGAAGGTGGATCCTGATACTGGAGAAATAATTGCCAATAAGGAAAATACCAAAGACGAGAAAAAAGCAGACAAGACAGAAGATGGATTGAAGATAGTTAAATAATAAAATAAAAATATATGGAGGAATGTAAAAATGGGTAATTATACAGAAAAAGAAGCATTGGAGTATTTAGTGGGGTTAGGACAAACAGAGGTGCTTGAAATTGATGGCAAGAAATTTACAACTAACCAGGTATATAAAGTAAAAGAGCCGACACCTGCAGCAATAACAGTTACTACACTCACAGCTTTAGTAGACTATATCAAATCGGGAATAGATAGCAAATATAGTGGACAGAATTTAATACATGTTGTTAGTCCTGAAAGAGTGGAATTTTATTCTGAACTTAGAGAAGATAAGGACCGAGAAAATTATATATCTGTTAAAGCATTACTGCCGAATAACATTTATTTTAATGGATTTACAGATCCAGAAGAGTTTAATATCATGCTGCAGAGCAGTTTTATAGATAACAAAGACAGAGCACTTTTGTTAAAAGTAGTTGGAAACATAAAGGATTCAGCTGTAAAACAGGTTGGTGATGATGGAGTAAGCCAGGCAGCTACCATAAAAACGGGAGTTGCAAGTGTAAACAATGTGGTTGTTCCTAATCCAGTAGTTCTGGCACCATACAGGACATTCCCTGAAATTGAGCAACCTGAAAGTAAGTTTATATTCAGGATGCAATCGGGACCAGCAGCAGCTTTATTTGAAGCAGATGGCGGAGCTTGGAGAAATGAAGCCATGGGCAGGATAAAGAAATATTTGGAGGAACAATTGAAAGATGTCCAGGAAGTTAAGATAATTTCATAGTAGTTTTAGGGCATGGCTTATGCTGTGCCCTGGATGAAATTTATGGGGAGGTATCAAAATGCCAAAAATTGATATAACACCTTACATTGATAAACATATTAGGGAAACTACATTAAATGAGGCAACAATAGTGATAGAAGGCAAAAATAAATTTCTTGATATGAAATTCAATAATAAATTGACACGTAAAGAAAAGATAATCTTCTCATCAATTATAGGGGAAAATTTATTAAAGAATATGGAGTTAAATAGTGATTTTGGAAATGAATTTAATGGTATGTCAATAAGAATAGTTGATTGAGGGAGTATGAAATATGAGTAATAAAAATAAATCTATGAAACAAAGATTTAAAGAACACATGGAAAGAAGCAAAAAACTAGCAGATGATTTTAAGAAGGATGGCATTAATGTAGATATGGATAAGAAAACTGGAGAGATTACTGTGGATATGAAAAGTCTGAAAGAATATTTTGAAAAGAGATATGAAGATGCTTATGACTGAATTCTATCGCCAGGCCATAGCAAAAGTGGAAAACGAAATTAGAATTGCGGAGCTGGAGAAGGATTTTAAAAAAGTTGCCAAGCTGCAGGCGGAAAAAGTTGATTGGGAGGAAAGGGCAAGGAGGGAGAAATGAGTAGAAGAAAAAAGGATTGCATTGATTGTAAATATTTTATAAGATGCAAAATTGATTATACGGATAAATTCCAACATTACAGAGAACCCGATAAAAGGCAATGGCAGAAAATGCTAAAAGAAAAAGACTTCAGGTATTGCAAGGGTTATAGATATAGAAAAAGTCCAGGGGTGAAAGCTCCTGAACTGAGGAACAAAATGAAGCTAAATAAAAGCTTACAAATAGAATGTGCAGAAATCAAATAATTATTCTGGTAATTTTAGGAGTGGTGTATATGGAGAAACTAACAGCTAGACAAAAAGCTGAAATGACATACAATATGCTGCAGAAACGAAAAATTAAAAAAGCTAAAGAAAAAGAAAATATGGTATTTGAAGTTGTGGGAAAATCAGTTAAAAGATGCAATAAGCGTGGCCGTATAAGGGGCAGGTGGTGAAATGAATAAGAGTACTAAAATCAGGGCAATGGGAATACCTTACTGGAACTTTAGGCAGAAAATCAGGATTACGAAAGAATTTGGGAAGTATTATCATATCGAAGATTTCGGGCGGGACGGGTTGACTGGGATTCTGTATATGGAGAGAAAAGTATGGATAAGTTGATTTGTTTTGTGGTTTTGTACCTTTTGTGTATGGGCATATTTGTTGGAGTAATGGCAATGGTAGTGATGGTGTTTAGACATAAGTAATAAAAAGTAGGAGGGAATGCCAGTGGACAAGGAGACATTTAAAAAGACAGAGGGAAAACTATATGGCTATTTCAGAGACCTTAAGGAAATGGAGCTGCTGGAAATTGATTGTAAGGATCTTCAGGACCAGGAGGAAAGTATCCAGTGGGATATAAAACACTCAGAAGATACAAAGGAAATTAGACAGCTTGAGGATGAATTGAAGTGTGTAGATAAAAAGCTCCGTAAGAATATGGCCAGGATAAGACAGTTAAAAAGAAACATAGCTCCATTGAAAAAAGTGCTGACAGTCCCTCCACTATCAGAAGAAATTATGAAATTTATTACTTACAAATATAAGTTGAACAAGAGTGTTGGGTGGATTGCCAATGAAATGTATGGTGGGGTAAGAAGTACTGCTTACAGATGGCGGGAAGATATACTGGAGGATATCGTTAGATGGGGAAGAATGTATGGCAATAGTTGAAAAATGCTGTTGCCTTTTAAATAGCAAAAAATCGTGGGACAAAAATAGGACAAAAGTGGGACAAAGTTGGGAAAAATTTTCGGAAGGATGATATATAATATAAATGAAATTTGAAGAATTCAATTTGGTAAAAGTAAAATATGTCCCCTTTTATGGTTTGGGTGAACTATATTCTTTTTTAGGAGTTGGTTGGATGAAGGCGATTGTAGATAAGAAGCAGGTTGAGAAATTGTACAACGAAGGGTTTACAGCTCCTGAGATTGCCAGGAAATTGAATTGCAAAAAGGATACAGTTAAGAAATGTATCCAGAGAAATTTTGGATGTCTGAAAAGACAACATCAAACTGCCCTAACTCAAAGACGTGAAATAATAAAGGCAGTAAATTACCAGGCTAATAGATATATGGGAGATAGTACATTTGTAAAAAAGAATAGATCAATATATAAGACAAAGCCTAATGGAGATATAGTATTGAACAAAGAAGTCGCTCCATGTGTCACATGGGACACTCCGAAAAGATTGGCAAATGAATATAAAGATAGATTTTAATACCCTCAATAAACCTGTGGCTCCAGGGTTAAATGGGGCCTCCAATATGGTTTATATGCCATAAATATAATTCCTATATCTTGTAAAAGACACCTGGTGTTAGCTGGGTGCCTTTTGATATTATGCATAATGTAGTTAATAAAAAATTATATTGAAAATCATGTTGCTTTTATTAATTTTATGTCGAATTTTTTTCTTCTAAATAGTTTTTTAATTTCTTTTAAAAGTTTTATTGTACATGATATTGCAGATATTATTGAAATATAATTTTCTATTAAGTTTCTAAAATTATGCATAGTGTCAAGCTCCTTAAGAATTAATATTTATATTGTTAGCAATTTAAATATTTTTATGTAAAGAAGGTAGAAAAAAGTATGAAGGCCAAAAAAATCTTCAAGAATATTCAAATTTTATTGATGGATATGATTTTCAAATTATAGTTGGATTTGTTGTGTATATAATAATGGCTAGATTTGTTATAAATAGTATTCGCCAATATAGAAAAATTAAATTATTTTTAGAAGTTATTCAACATGTAAATGATGGGAAAAGTATAGTTTATAAAGATGGTAAAAAGCTTAAATAGAAGCTAAAGATATTTACATATCCAAAACAAAACGAATAGGCAGGTGGTGACAGTGTAGACATGCCGAGACAGAGAAGCCCGAATCGGGATAAAGCATTTGAAATTTACAAAGAGAATCATGGAAATATTGATTTAGTGAAGATTGCAGAGATGCTAAGTCTTTCACCTGGAACCATAAGAGGGTGGAAGAATAAAGATAAATGGGACAGTAAATTGAATGGAACGCTCCAAAAGGATATGGAACGTTCCAAACGAAAAAAGGGTGCCCAACCCAAAAATAAGAACTCAAAAGGCCATGTGAGCAGTGTACCGAAAGGTAATAAAAACGCTGAAACGCATGGCTTTTTTTCTAAGATTTTTCCACCTGAAACAATAGATATAGTGGAGGATATTATGGTTAAAAATCCATTGGATATGCTGTGGGAAAATATAATAATTCAGTACACGGCCATAGCAAGGTCCCAAAGAATTATGGATGTTACTGAAAAATCAGAAATGATTAAGGAACTTAAAAAATCCAAGGTTAAGACCAAGGATAGAAGTACAGAGAAAACTTCTACCAATGAATCGGAGAAAGAATATGAATATGAGTTCCAATTTGCATGGGACAGACAGGCCACATTCCTGCAGGCTCAATCAAGGGCTATGTCAGAGTTAAGGAGTCTTATCAAGCAGTATGATGAAATGCTCCACAATAATTGGGATAAGGCTACAGAGGAACAGAAATTGAGGATTGAGAAGTTGAGATGTGAGGTTGACAAAGTTAAGAATCATGATAAGGATAAACCTATAGAAATTATGATAAAAAGAAAAAGTGATGAATAATGCTTATAGAAAAAGAAGTAAATCCAAGTTTTGAAGATTTTATTTTCAACTGGGATTATAAATTCTATTTTTTAGTTGGAGGTTATGGATCGTCAAAGAGTTATCATGTGGCTCTGAAACTGATATTGAAGCTTCTACAAGAGAAAAGAACTGCACTTGTAGTCAGAGAAGTATTTGATACTATAAGAGACAGTTGCTATTCTCTTTTAGAGGAAATAGTAATTGATATGGGCCTTGATAATAGAATTAAGTTCACAGCTTCACCAATGCAGGTTAAGTTCCCTAATGGATCAAAGATAATATTTAAGGGTATGGACAAACCTTCAAAATTAAAGTCTATAAACAATGTTTCTATAGTATGGATAGAAGAATGCTCAGAGGTAAAATATGCAGGATTTAAGGAGCTTCTTGGGCGTTTAAGACATCCAAGCTTGTCATTGCATATGATACTTTCTACTAATCCTGTGAGCAAAGATAATTGGACATACAAGCACTTCTTCAAAGATGAAAAGAAAAAAATATTCATACTTGATGATGAGGAGCTCTATAAAAAGAAAATAGTCATAAGAAAAAACACCTATTATCATCACTCATTGCCGGATGATAATTTATTTTTGCCCAAAAGCTATATACAGCAGCTTGATGAACTGAAAACATATGACCCTGATTTATACAGAATAGCCAGGAGAGGCAGATTTGGGGTAAATGGCAGGAGAGTACTTCCGCAATTTGAAGTTGCTCCACATTATGCAGTGCTTCAAGCTATAGGTAATATAAAAAATCCAATCAGGAGAGTTGGCATGGATTTTGGTTTTGAAACTTCATACAATGCTATTGTAAGAATGTGTATTGATGATGATAAAAAGATACTTTATATCTACTGGGAGTATTATAAGAATCAAATGACAGACGATAGAACTGCAATTGAGATAGCGGAATTTAAAGACACCCAGGAACAAATAAATGCGGATTCAGCTGAACCTAAGACAATTAAATATTATAGACAGCAGGGTTTTAATATTAGAGGAACTAAAAAGTTTCAAGGATCCAGGTTGCAGAACACCAAGAAGGTAAAGAGGTTTAAGAAAATAGTATGTTCCAGTAATTGTACCAATACCATAGCAGAACTTAAAGATTTGACCTATGCGGTAGATAAGAATGATGAAATCATAGAGGATGAATTTAATATTGATCCACATACATTTTCAGCTATATGGTATGGCCTTGATGGGTATGAGGTTGCTGATATAAAAGAGAAAAAATATGCAGACAGTGTTTATGAAAAAGGCAGGGGACTTAAAAGCAATATTTATCATAGAAGGAAGGGAGGTGCCGTATTCTAGTGAATATCAAACATCAGCTATTAAAACTAACAGATATGCAGCTCAAAGAAAGAAAGCAGTGTAAGAATGATTATTTCTATTACAAGGGCAAATGCCAAGATGAACAGCTTGCAATAAGCGATCCAGATACCATTGGGCAGTCCTGGACAATTAATGATAATTTGGATTATGTACCTGCTCAGGATATAAGAAATAAAGTGGGCCCACTGCTCCGAAAGCAGGCAAGATTTATGTTCAGTGTGCCTCCGGACATTTTATTCAAGCCTTATGATACAAAGGACAAAGATAAATGTGAGGAATTAAGACAGTTTATAGATAAAATTTTGGCAGATAATAGCTTTTGGAGTGATACTCTAAAGGCTTTTTTAGACTGCACTGTCAGAAGAAGAGTGCTTCTAAGGATTGAAGCCAATCCAGAGCAGCCGATAAATATTTTTTACAACTCTATTAATGATTTTACCTATAGAACTACCTCAAGCAATTATAAAAAGCTTCAGGAGATTATTCTTGTAGTTAAAGAGCCTGATACAGCAGATTTAGAGCAGGATAAACAGATATGGTATAGACATACCTATACTCTGAATGGAGGTACCTGTGTCCATAATATAGAGATATTTTCAGGAGGGAACTTTGATACTCCTATATCCACAGAAACAGTGGATACAAAGTTGGATAAGCTTCCTGCATGGGTAGTATTGAATGATGCCATGCTTGGAGATATACATGGGCAAAGTGATGTAACAGGTCTTAGAGATGCGCAGAACAGTTATAACAGAAAAGTTTCAGATTATGCTGATGCATTGAGGTTCAATATGTTCGGAGAGCGTGTAATCATAGATGCTGATGAAAGCAGTGTGAACAACTGCAAGGTTGCACCGGGTGCAATAATACCATTGAAAAGTATAGATGAGCATACAGCGGATGCAAAAAGGCTTGAGAGTTCGTTTACTTCAGCTGAACCCGCGGAGAAGTTTCTTGACAGGGCTGAAAAAGATATGTATGAGATGCTGGACATGCCAAGGCAGGAAGAACTGAAAAATGTTCCATCAGCCAAAGCTTTGAAGTACTTGTATAATGACTTGATAGCCAGGTGCAATGAAAAATGGAATACATGGGAGCCAATTATAAAAGATTTGATAAGGCTTATTATTGAGTGCTGTAGTAAGTTTAATTGTTATAAGGACTGGAACCATGAATGGGATGACTTGGAATTTAACATTGTATTCAATCATAATTTCCCCATACCTGAAGATATAGACGATAAAAAGACATTGGCCATGCAAGAAGTTCAGAGTAATGTAAGGAGTCACAAGTCCTATATCAAAGATTTCTCTAATACAGAGGATGTTGATGGGGAGATGGATGAAATAATCAAGGATATAGCGGATATAACAGCGGCAGAAAATGAACAAATAGTTCCAAACACTGACAATATTCCTTAAAATATGGTACAATATGCATAAATAGTATCATCTTGATAGGGAGAGATTCTTATGATTGAGTGGATATATTATGTTGTAGGACTCATATTTCTGGTATTGTTTATATTATCTATTATGACTAAACCAATACTTTTTAGGGAGAAGTGGCAAGCAGGATTAGGATATGGAATATATGCTGTTTTGTATTTAGGATTATTTTTCTTAATGTTCTTTGGAGAATATAATGTAACAGCAAATAATGTAAATACTACTGATGTTAAAACATCTAATGTATCTGTAAAAGGACCAGTGGTGGCAATTGAACCTAGAAGTGTAAAAAAGTCTACGTTTCAAGATATTCCAGTTCAAGAAGTCAAGGAAATACCTGTTCAAAAAATTGATGTTACTCCAGTACAGAATGCTAGTTCAAATACAACAACTACTACGAGCAGTGGGAATCAATATGTGGATGCAAGTGGAAAAGGGACAATTATAGGTGACACTGACAGTAAGATATATCACCTGCCTGGAGATCCATATTATGAAAAAGAGATGCAAAAAACCAGCAATAATGTTTATTTTAAGACAGCCGCAGAGGCAGAATCAGCAGGGTACAGAGCAATAAAACAGTAATTTTTTATAGCACATCAAGTGCTATTTTTTTATGTTTAGAATTTGGAACGGTGGTACTATGAATAAATATGAAAAATTAATTGAAGATTCCAGAAAAAAACAATCCAAATTGACCTTAAATCAATACAAAAAGATAAGAGATTTATATAGAGATGTTGCCAAAAGTCTGGAGACAAAAGCAAATAAAGCGAAAAAGGGTAGCCTCACAGAGAGATGGGCAAAAGATTATAAAAAAGCTGTAAGAACACAGATTAAGCAAATGAATTCAGTGCTTAAAAATATTGTATCTGAGAATATAGAAAAGAGTGCTGAAAATGCCACTGATATACAGCTGAACTTCTTTGAACAGATCAATGTAGAGAATGGTCTGGGGATGAGCGAATCTTTTAAAAATATGTTTTCTAGTGTTCCTAATGATGTACTGAAGGATATTGTATCAGGAGACTTTTATAAAGATGGCAAAGGGCTTTCTCAAAGACTATGGTTTAATGGCAATAAAGTAAATGGGGACATTGATAGGATAATTCAAAAGGGTATAGCAGAAAAGAAGAGCGCTTATGAATTAGCTCAAGATCTCCAGACATATGTAAATCCGAATTCTAAAAAAGATTGGGACTGGAAAAAAGTTTACCCTAATGTGGCTAAAACAATAGATTATAATGCCCAGAGACTTGCAAGAACCTCCATAAGCCATGCTTACACATTATCAATGCTTAAAAGTTGTGAGAAAAATCCTTTTGTCAATAAAGTAAAATGGCACAGCGTATTTGCCCCAGGTAGGACATGTCCTCTTTGCAAAGAAAGAGATGGACAAGAGTATTTGCTTAAAAATTGCCCAATGGATCATCCGAATGGTTTGTGCTATCAAGAACCTTTGTTGGATGATAGTTTGGAGAATATAGGTTCCAGACTTAATAGCTGGGTAAAAGGTGGCAATGATCCAGCGCTGGATTCCTGGTATGATAAATATGGCAATTATTTCAGTGGAGAGAGTAAAATAGGTATTAAAAGTACAGCAAATAATGGTATAAAAACAATAGAAGATGCGAAGAAAGTACTTATAAATGAAGTAGGCTTTACAGAGGTTGAAGATAGTTTTATGGAAAATGTCGACCCAGAATTAATAATAAACAATACAAGACAATTAGAAAAATTAGAGAATAAATATGGTGTAATTCATGATTCTGTAAATACTACTATATGCTCATCAAGCAGAGGTGGCAATGCAATTGCTTATGTAGCAAACGAAGCAACGAATCCGACCAGACAAAATCTATCTTTGTGTCCAGATGATTACAGTAATTTTAATAAATTAATAAAATATGAGAAAACAGCGACAGAGAAGGGTTATTTTATGCCAAGGGCACTAACTAATGAAGAATTATCTATAAGTACCGTTACACATGAATATGGGCATATGCTTCAAAATAAATTAATAGAGGATGAAATGAGGGCTAAAGGCTGGATACCTGACAAGCCTATGCAATTTATAAACACAAAGAGAAAGACTTCAAAAGCAGTGCTTAAATGGTATACCGATATTGAAATGAAGGTTAAAAAGCGTTGTTATGACGAAATAATTGATATCGCAAAGAAAAATAATCCTAAATTTGATTTTAATAGTAACATATCAAGATACGGTAGGGAAAGTTATGGGGAGTTTTTTGCAGAAGTATTTATGAATGCAGAACTCTCAAAGCCTAATGAGTTAGGGTTAGCTATGAGAAAATGGCTAAAATCATTTAAAGACATGAGAAATAAAACTATAGCAAAAGACAAAGGAGCAATAAGAGGGGCATTGACGGGTAAAAATGATCCTGATAATAAATTAAGAGAAAAACATGCTGAACAATACTATAAATCAGTGAGAAATAGAGATAAGAATTTAGAGATAGAAACAATATCTAAAAATACTGGAATTGATGTCAAATCAATAGAAAAAGTTTATAATCATGTGTTTATAAATAAATATGATTTATATGGAGGGCATAGAAATTTTGATGCTGATTATGATATGTCACAGTCATGGCAAAGACTTAGAGAAGGAAAAAGTATTCAAGAACATGACATAATAATGTTAAAACATGAAAGACTTGAATATGAGCTGATGAACAGATATAATAAAAATTATAAGGAAGCCCATAAATTAGCTGAAAGTAAATATAACTACGATAAGGCGCTAATTAAATACTTAAAGGAAAATAATTTAGATTGAGGAGGGATGGGTATTGGTAACTATAAAATTAATAGAATTGACGGATGATAGAGTGATATATGAGTATTTCCCGGAGGATAACCAAAAACATCCTGGGAAAGTAGCACTAGATTTAAAAACCAAAGAAAGATTATTTCTAAAGGATTCAACAGAAGATTTTGGGAAAAGATATGCTGCACATGCTATTAAAAGAATTGAGGAATATGCTTCAAAAAAGGATTTTAAAGACAATGATCTTGTAGCGTGGTATTAAAAAGCACTTACTAAGTGAAAATAGTAGGTGCTTTTATTTATGGAGGGGATTACATTTTGCAGAAAAAATCTATTAAAAATTTGAAGGTAAACTGTGATAGATGTGGGAAACAATTTGAAATAAAAAAACTTAAAACAAAATGGATAGATGAAAATGTCCAGAGAACTTATTTTGTTTGTCCATACTGTAATCAGGAGTATACTTCATTTTATGCAGATAAAAGGGGAGGTATGATGAAATAGTCCAACAAAACAAAGAAATAATGCAGGAGCTTAGGCAAAAGTATGAAGGGAGTAAATTATGAGTTCTATAAGTAGATTGTCAGAAAAATGTTCAAAATGCCCGGATGCTAAAAAGTGTAGCAATAAAAGAATGGAGGTTTGTGCATATTTGAAGTTACCCAAGAAACTATCAAATAATTGTGGAGCACGTTTAACAAGTTCTTTAATGGAACCAGCAGCAAAACCTTATACTCCCATAACTATTAAAATGGGTGAGTATGGTGATATACATACAAGCTTGGAACAGATACATGAAAATATAATGAAATCTTTTATGTTAAATCCCATTAATGAAAATTGCAATTCCAATAAGTCTTAGAAATAAGGCTTTTTATTTTTGATCTGAATTAGAAGGGAGGTTATATTAATGCCAAAAGATCTATCTGTAAAAGTAGATATTACAGGAACTAATGCATTTAATGGATTTATAAATATTTTGAAAGGGGTCATAGAAGATAAAAGGGTTCCTGATGCAGTGAAGAATGATATCACGGTTAAAATTAATGACTTAATAAATAAAAATAAGGAGGAACAGTGTAATGCCGAAGTTAAATGAAATTTTAGGAGAGGCTGCTTTTGCCCAGATACCAGAAGACGTTAAAAAGAAATATGCTGATGTTGATTTGGTGGATAGCACGGGTTATGTTGAGAAAACCGAATTGGATACTGCCAATAATTCAATTAAGGATTATAAGAAACAGCTAAAGGACAGGGATAAACAACTTGAGAACTTGAAGGAGAAAGCTAAAGGAAATGAGGAACTCACAGCGGAAATTGAAAAGCTCAAAGATGAAAATAAAAATGTTGCCAGAGATTATGAAGCCAAGATTGAAAAACTGAATTTTGATACTAAACTTGATAAAGCTCTTACAGATGCCAAGGCCAAAAATCCTAAGACTGTAAAAGCACTTTTAAACCTAGAAAACTTGAAACTAGACGGAGAAGATATTATTGGGTTAAAAGAACAGCTTGAAGGCTTGAAGGAATCTGATGGTTATTTGTTTGATGATGATGCTGGAAATGAAAATCAAAGTGGAAATCAGGGCAAAGGTGGGACTGGCCATATAGGCAATCCTGGATCATCCGGTACAGATAAAGTTATGAATATAGGTGAAAAACTCGCAAAACAGAGAGCAGAGCAGCAGGAAGCAGCCAAAGGTATAGACGATTTCTTATTAAAATAAAGGGGGAATAAAAATTGAGTATTCAATCATCAAGAACAATATTTGGAGAAAACAAAAATATACTTAGAGATGCACAGCACTTTATTAGTTTACCTGTTAAAGTTAGTGCTGCATTAATTACAGCCGATTCAAATGGAAAAAAGATATTACCTGCTGGAAGTATTGTAGATAACACTGGGAAAATAGTTAATGACGCTACGGCTTATGGTTTTGTATATGAAGATGTAGATTTTACCAAGTCTACTGGAACAGAAACAGTGCCGGTAGTTGTTCATGGAATTATAGACAGCAAACAGATACCTACTCAGCCTGCAGCCGAAGCACTTGCAGCAATGAAACTTATATCAATAGTCTAGAAAGGAAGATGATAATTAATGCCTATTAATTTTATGGATGTTTTAAATCCTGAGAACATAACAACATATATAACAAATTTACCGCCGCAAAATTTATTAGGAGCAGCATTGTTTCCAGCAGTAAAACAAATGGGGATAGATATAACTCTTATAAAGGGAGCTAAGAATAAAGCAGTAGCGTTGAAGCCTAGTGCTTTTGATGTAGCTGTAAGAGTTAGAGCATTAAGGGCTAGTGTTGATGAAAAAACTAAAGAAATGCCGTTTTTCAAGGAATCTGTTGTAATAAAGGAAAGAGACAGGCAGAATTTACTTTTAGCTATGCAGGCCAATAATCAGCAGATGAGAGATTTAATTCTTAATAATATATACAGCGATATTTCTACTCTTGTTGATGGTGCTGATGTTCAAGCCGAAAGAATGAGAATGCAATTACTTTCAGACGGCAAAATATATATTTCTACAGATGATTCAGATATATCACTGGATTTTGAAATACCTGCAGGCCATCAGGAAGTACTTGCTGGAACTGCCAAATGGGGTGATTTTGACAATGCTGACATTGTAGGAGATATAGAAAGGTGGGTAAATACCATAGAAACAGATCAGGGGGTAACTCCTTCAATACTTGTTATGACCAAGGCTACATTCAATTTAATCAAGCAAAACAAAGCTATAAAGCTTGATATAAATAAAGATGGCACAACTATAATGACTGATGCAATCATAACTGCATATCTTCAAAATAAATTGGGGGTAAGCGTAGCGATTGAAAACGGGAAATATTTTGCTGAAGATGGTACTACCCAGCTGCCGTATTATCCAGATAACAAGATAACATTAATTCCAAAAGGTACTCTTGGCAATACTCATTACGGTACAACCCCTGAGGAAGCTGATTTGATGAGTGGCGCATCTGCTAATGTTTCTATAGTTAGAAATGGTATAGCTGTAACTACTGTAAAACAAACAGATCCAGTGCAGATACAGACAAAAGTATCTCAAATTTGTATGCCTTCATTTGAGCATTCAGATGAGGTATTTATAGCAACAGTAGCATAGAGATTTCAATTTTCTCTATGCTCAATTTTATTTTATGAAAGGGTGATATAAATGGCAGCGGTCAAAGAAACTATGGTTGAAGTAACTCTTAAATTGAACATGAAATATGACAATGAAATTAAGAAGGCAGGAGAAAAACTCAAGATAAGGGAATCTGATTTAAAAGAACTTCAGGGTAAAGGATATATAAGTTATATTCCGCCAGTACAGAATCAGCAAACATCACAAAATCCGCCCAGTAAGTAGGTGAAGATTATGACCAGCGATTTGAATATATTGAAATTTAACCTCCAGGAGAAAGAGTATCCTTATTTTGATGATGAGGATTTACAGCTGTTGCTAGATAAAAATAATGGAGATGTACAGGCTGCATCTTATGAAGGATGCATGAAAAAAGCTGTAGCAGATGATTCGCTTACTTTATCTGATATAAAACTTTCTAGCAATAGAGAATATTGGCTTGCACTTGCAAAACAATTTAAACCAGCTCCGAATTATATAACATCAATGCAAAGGGCTGATGATCAATGAGATGGGATGAAACGAGGAAGCAGAGGATAAGGAGTCAGCTCATAAAAAAAATTACCCCGTTTATGAAAGATATAATAATCTTGAGGGCAGGAAAAAATATTTTTGGAGAATATGAGGAAGATCAATATGTTTCAACTGTTAAGGGATATTATCATATAGGAAGCACTTCTGTTAATATAGTCAACAATAGCACAGACGCTGCAAACTTAAACAGGAACTATCAGGACAGGCTTTTGATGATAGTTGATGACGAGGTTAAAAAAATAAAAGAGCATGACTATTTTAAACTTGATGATGTTATGTATGAAATAATAGACAAAGGGAACATTCAAGATATTGTCTGGGATACTTATTTGAAAAGGAAGGAGTGAGAACCGTGGATGGATTTAAATTTGATGCTACCGATATGTTAAAAAAGATTGCTACAATGGGTGAAGTACACAATAGAATGAAATCGGCAGTAGGAGTTTATTGTGATAGCTCCGGTAAAAAAATGGAAGGCTACGCTAAAAACAATGCAAAATGGGAAGATAGGACCGGAAATGCAAGGCAGACGATAAAAGGCGGGTTTAAGTGGGAAGATAATGATAAATGCAGTGCTTATGTAGCTGGTAATATGGAATATTCTCCATATCTTGAATTGGCACATGCCAAAGGTAAAAGTGGAGATGATGAGGTTGGCATGGAGGTAGCGCCTTCTTTTGAACAGCTTGAACTTGCCAATGAGGGAAAGTATGCAATATTAAGACCTACAGTCAGGAAGCTTACTCCTGAATTTATTAGTGGAATGACTAATCTTTTAAAATAAGGTGATGATATGGCAGAGGCTAATTTTAAATATGCAGTTCCAGGAGATGTATTACAAAGTTATATAGATGGATTATATGAACCACGTACCGTATGGGAGCGTGTTTTTTTATTACTTAAAAGTAAAGGTGTAGATGTATATTCTCCAGGACAACATGAAAGAAAATGTACATCTCCTTATGTTGTAGTAAAGAATACCGGGACCATGGGATTTCAAGGCAGTAACCAAATAGGGTCACAGACTTTAGACGTAATTATATATTATCCTGCAACAAATTATTCAGGTATAGAACCTTACACAGTTCAAATCCAAGGCTTTTTAAGCGGGTTGAGAGAGTATATAAGGCCTACAGGGAATATTACACCGGTTGTTTTAGATAATACAGTAAATGGATACACACAAACCTTGGAATATCAAACATTCCAGAGATTAAGGAGGTAAAATAGAATGTCAGAGACTGAAACTTCATCTTTGCCAATTGCCAATATAGCGTTAGCAGAGATAATAAATGAAATAACAAATGAAGCCTTTATTTTTGATACTGCTGAAAAAGCAGATGCAAAACCTGATTTAAGTAAAGGGAAAGAAGATATCCTACGAGTTAAAAATAGAATAATTGCCATGAATAGAACTGACGATATTTGTATTGGATATAACACAAAGCTCACAGATAATACATTTTCGCCAGAGCTTATGGCATTGATAGATGGTGGCGTAGCTACAGAAAATGGATATGAAGGGCCTGAAGTAGGAAAGGTAGTTAATAAAGCACCGTATACTTTAAATCTATATAGTGAGGAGAAGGACTATGATTCTTCAACTCTTAGGTATGCAAAATTTTCTTTCAAACATAATAAAGGAACACCGGTTGAATTTCAATTCGAGGATGGAAAGTTTTATGTACCAGAATTTGAATCAACTAGCAGGCCCAAGAAAGGTGAGAAACCTGTATATATTACTTTTGTAGATGAATTGCCAAGCGTAGATGATGGAGGGACTACACCAACTGTACCCAATCCGCCAGAACCGACTAATCCGGATGAATCTACAGGTACACCAGGAGTAACCATAGGATCTGATTGCAGAGTAACATGGACTTTTGCTGATGCTGTAAATGATGCAGATGTGATAGCTGCTAATTTCAAGGTTACTAAAAAATCAGATGGATCAGTTGTTCCAGGTGATGTAACTATGGATACAACTAAAAAGATTATTACTTTTGTGCCTACAAGTATAAGCGCTGGTGTAACTTATCAAGCTACTGCGGCATCCATAAGAAAAGCTGATGGAAGTGGCAATACAACATCAGTAACAGTTGAGTTTACTACAGCATAGGAGGGTTTTAAATGGATGAATTAAAAGTAACAAGTATGGAAGAATTAAAAAATCAGTCTACAGAAGTGATAGAATTGCAGCCTTTTGCTGGCGATAAACTTATTCGGGTAAGAGTAAAAAGACTTTCAATTTTGGGACTATGCCAAAGTGGAGAAATACCTAATCAGCTTTTAGGAGTAGCAAGAAAGTTATTTTATCAGGAAGATATTCAAAAAATAGACTTAAAAGAATATGGGAAAATAATAGATATAATTTGCGAAAATACTCTGGTTGAGCCGAGTATAGAGCAATTAAAAGAAGCAGGTTTGAAGCTCACGGATGTGCAGAAATTTGAACTTTGGGCCTACAGCCAACAGGGGGTGGAAGGATTGAAATCCTTTCGTAAGGTCACAAAGGATACTCTCGATAATAACAATGTCAAGGATATACAAAATAAGGCCAAGTCAAATTTTAAACATAGAAAATAGCTATGATGCGTTTTGCTTTGATGAGGCATGCGATTATATATTGAGTGAACTTTCCAAAGAAAAACCAAGAACTCCTAAATGGGGTGATAATAAAAGGCATGTTATAGATGATAATAATAAATCGACAATTAAATGGATGATGAAACATAATAAGCCTCTATAGATAGCTAATATTGGACAAAGTTTATACATTTTGTTACAATACAGTTAATAAAATATGAATTTTACAAGGGGGATTTGTTATGCCATCATTAAACGAGATTAAAAGACAGATGAAAAAGGCTAATGTTACGGATACTTTTGGTACTAAAAAAGAAATTAAATTTTTACCACAAGTATTAAGGAAAGATGAAGAAATAAGATATATGACATCAGGTTTTTTAGATGGGAATACATGGCTTATAACATGTACTAATAAAAGAGTTATATTTTTAGATAAAGGTATGGTTTTTGGCTTAAAGCAGAAAGAAATCCCTTTAGAAAAAATAAATTCTATAGGGCAAAAAAGAGGATTGATTTTGGGGAAAATAGAAATTTGGCATGGGGCTTCAAAAATATTAATAGATAATGTAACTAAAGATACATTACAGCCTATGATAGATGCTATTAATACAGCTAGAGAACAATTAAAAAAGCCAACAGCGGAATCGAGATCTGAAAATATACCAGACCAGATAAAGAAATTGGCAGAATTAAAAAGTCAAGGTATACTCACAGAGCAAGAATTTACTAAAAAGAAAACCGAACTACTAGCAAAGATGTAGGGCCATTTAGATGGTTCTTTAAAAAATGGAATTCGTATGCAAAAATAATTGTTAAATAATCTGAAGATGAAGATATAGATTAGCACTTACTTTTATAGTAGGTGTTTTTATTATGTCTAAAAAAGGGGGTGACAAATTGGCAATAAATGCAGGTTCTGTAGTAGCTTTTATGGAGTTAGATACTTCGAGATTTACAAATGGTCTTAAAAGTGCAGGGCAGCAAATGAAGCAGTTTATGAATTCCAATAATTCCACGGAAACTAGGATACAAAGCTTAGGTGGAGCCATGAATACAGTTGGCTCCACTGCTACTAAGGCACTTACGATACCTCTTGCTGGAGTTGGAGCTGCTGCAGTAAAAACATCCATGGATTTTGGAGCTCAAATGTCCAAAGTGCAAGCTATATCGGGAGCAACAGGAAATGACTTAAATAAATTAAGAGAGCAGGCTATTAAACTTGGAGCCGATACGGCATTTAGTGCTACAGAAGCTGCCGAAGGACAAGAAAATTTAGCATCTGCGGGTTTTAAAACCAATGAAATATTGGAAGCTATGCCTGGAATGTTGAACTTGGCAGCGGCAGGAAATGTTGATATAGCAACAGCATCTGATATAGCAGGCAGCTCACTTAGAGGTTTTGGAATGGAAGCTGGACAGGCTACGCATGTTGCGGATGTATTGGCAAAAACCGCAGCGGATACAAACGCAGGGATAACCGATACTGGAGAGGCCATGAAATATATTGCGCCAGTAGCTCACTCTCTTGGAATCTCCTTTGAGGATACAACTGCAGCCATAGGATTATTAAGTAATGCTGGAATTAAGGGCTCACAGGCCGGTACTACTTTGAGAGCTGCACTGACGAATTTGGCAAGCCCTACAAAAGCAGCGTCTAAAACAATGCAAGAGTTGGGAATGAACTTTTTTGATGCACATGGTAAAATGCTACCTCTTGGAGATGTAATCCAACAGTTGAGAGATAAAACTTCCGGACTTACACAGCAGCAGAAAGCCAATGTAATGGAGACTCTTTTTGGTAAAGAGGCTATGTCCGGAATGCTTGCATTGGTAGACCAGGGCCCAGAAAAATTTAGAAACCTAGAAAAAGGACTCAAAAATTGTAATGGCGCAGGAAAAGAAATGGCCGATACAATGCAAGATAATCTTAAAGGTGCTATTGAATCAATGAAGGGGTCACTTGAAACTTTAGGTATAAGAATAGGAGATGTACTTGCACCAGGGATTAAAAGAGCTGCAAATTTTATATCTGCTCTAGCCAATGGATTTTCTAATTTACCAAAGCCAATTAGAACTACAATTGTTTATTTGGGAATTATGGCTGCAGCCTTTGGACCTACAATGATTATTTTTGGGAAAATAATAACATCAACTGCTACAGTGGTTAAGGCTATGAGTAGAATTGGCTCTGCAGTTTCAGCAGTATCAAAAATATTCAATGGCTTTAGAAGTGCTGCAAATATTTTTAAGCTTTTGCCAGCAATTATTAATCCGCCTGTTTTAATTACGGTTGGAATAATAGCAGGATTAGGTCTAATAGTATATGAAGTTATAAAACATTGGGATGCTTTTAAAAAGTATGCATCTGTCTTTGGCAATGCTATAAAAAATATTATAAAAGGTGTTGGGAGCTTTATTTCTAAGTCCGTTGAAGGATGGAAGATAATATTTACAGGCTTTGGAAAATTTTTAAGCGCAGTTGCTAATGGGTGGAAATTGATATTTACTGGGCTTGGATCGGTTTTTAAATCTATAGGGAAGTTTATATTTCAAGGATTATATAATGGAATAAGCAGCATGGCTGGAAAGATAAAAGATAAAGTAATGTCTATAGCAAGTTCTATAAAGAATACATTTAAAGCGGCTTTGGGTATACACTCTCCTTCGACTGTTTTTGCTGAATATGCTACCAATACCGGCCAAGGATATATAAATGGTTTAGATAAAATGGAAAGCCCGATAAGACAAAGGTTGTTAAGTTTGGTCAATGGTATTAAGAATTTAGGCAATGTAAAACCAGGTTTTTCGGGACTTGATAATGCTGTAATGGGAAATAATGCTTATGGAAATGGTAAAGGCAGTATATTAAGCAACCTTGGAGCCAAATTACTTAATTTTGATCCAAAAATAAATCTATATGTAACTGTTGCGGACACTGGAGAAAAAGGAACTGCAAAGCTTACAGATGAAGTAAAATCCATGGCAAAGAGTTCGCTTAAAAATGGGTTGGTGGATTTCTTCATGAATGATGTTATAAGGGACTAGGGGGTGGTTCAGCTTGGATATACCAAGGATTGAAGGATTTAATATACAATTTTTATATTCAGATGGTTCGGATACCGGAGCTGTTATAACAAACTATAAGCCACCCCGTCCATCTTATTTCAGGAAGGGTATAAGGACTATTTCTGGTTATACTCAATTCCAGGAGAATGTGAAGTCTGATTGCATAATTGAATTTACTGCAGCATTTCAAATCAAAGGGAATACAGATGCAGAAACACAGGCCAATGCACAAAAATATTTAACCTTTTTAAGCAGGCACACAGAGAGATTTACACTTATAAATGAGTTTGGAGTTACCTACAAAGGTTATATCCAGGAGAAATTTGATCCTGATACTCCTATTGAAGGGGACATATATTATATATCTACAGAGCTTTTGTGTAATCATGATGTTTCTGGATGGGTAAGTGATGATGATGGATTTTAGAGTAGAGATATATAAAAAGATGGGCTATGTAAATTACGGTACTGAGGATGTGGATAAAATTATAGTCAGAAACAGTCTTGTAAGTATAAGGATAAACAGAGCTAGAGATACACAAGTTGCTGAAGCTACTATAATTATGGAGTATGAAAAGCTGCCTCTAGCTGCATTTCAGGGAGGCACTTCAGGAATCATAGATAATTATGCAAGAATAGAAATATGGTTTGATACTGTATGCCAGTTTTCAGGAGTCATTAAAAAATATGAATACAATGAAGAGGATAAAACTATAACCTTAACATGCCATGATATGTTCTATAGGCTCTTGAATGTATGTGATGGAGAGATAAAATATGGAGCGACTACTGCAGCAGATGTCATTGCGAATTTGATAAGTAGAGTAGGGCTGAGCTTCCACCGTTCAGGTGGTACCAACTACAGTATTTCAAACTTAACTATATCTGATGGCACTGTTTTTATGGATGTTATACAGAATTTTATAGAAACAATGCATGCATCTATCAGGTGTGGTAAAAGTGGTACCATTTATTTAGAAGATCAATATCCTTCATATATTGAGGGTGGTGGAGATTCAAACCATTTTGACTGGACATACAGGGATTCTAGTAATAATTCTTCTGATAATGCTGGAAGGGATGCATCTTTAATGAAAAACGTGCTTAAAATAACTTGCCCTGTGAAAATTGAAAATAAAGACTATACTGCATTTGATAAATTTGAAGATCCAACCATGACTGAATATTTGAATGATGAAAGATGGTATGACATAATAGATAATCCACTTGCAAATACACAGGAAAAAAGGAAAGCTGTAGCAGGATGGCAGTTCCTAGAATACTGGAGGAACAGTACACCTTTAACTATACTTCCCACGGCTGGAAATAGGGACATTGATATAGGCCATATAGTAAAATTATTAAGAGACAATGCAGATCCAGGATATTATTTAGTAGTTGGAATAGATACGGAAGTCAATGCTGATAATGGGTATACAAACATATTACAGCTTCAAGGCATGAGAGATAAAACAAAAATATATGAGTTGCCTAAGTTACTTGCTTCCGGACTAATAAAGGAGGCAAGCTAAAATGTCAGGCATGGGATTTAAGAATTTTAGGGATCCGGTTGTGTATATATTAAATCAGGAGCTTAGGAAAAGAAATGTAGGTAATAGGATTTCTATTGATACGGGGGAACAGCCCTATACGGATGAACTTGTTGAATATCCTGTACAGCTTGTAAGAGATTCTAATACGAAGAAAGTAGTTAAATGTATATATGGAACTGGTTCAGAAGAGTGGTCAGAAGAACTTATTAGGGATTCATCAGGAAAAGTATATAGGATTAAAACAACTTATCCTGATGGCAGCACAAAGACAATACAAATTAATAAGGATTCAAACGATCTGGTTGATAATATAGATTATGTTTAGGTGGTGATTTAATTGAGCCTACCAAGTTATGTTATAAATTTTGATGAATTAGTAGATGCAATAAAAGATTATTTACAAAATGGAGTTAATGTTGATATCGGGAGCATAACAGTTCCTACATCCAATATAGAAGATTTACTTACGCAAATAAGAGATAAAATTCAAGGCGTGAATTATGCAGATCTGATAGAAGCATTAAACGCTTTTGGAGTTAAATTAGATGGATTGGCTGGAAACTTAGGTATAAGTGGTACGCAGAAAATATATGGGGAGATGCTCCAGATACCAGCAAGTACCGGAGCCTATACAATAGAACTTACTATACCTGCTAATGGAAGAATAACTGGAATAACCACTTCTCAATCAGCATGGAATTTCCAGGATACTTGGGATTTAAAAGTTGGAGAGGATACTTTATTTACTGGTGTACGAACTAAAGAGTATGGAGAAAATAAATTCTTTAATGTATTCTACCCGGTAACTGCAGGGCAGAAGATAGATTTTATATTTAATAATATAAGCGGATCGTCTAAGGTGTTGTGGGTAGATTTTAATATACTGGAGGATGCATAAAGTGAGCCTACCAAAGTACATTATAAATTTTGATGAATTGACAGGCCAACTGAAGAAAGATTTGCTTGAACTTATAGATGATGCAATGAAAGACAAATATCCTCAATTGGATACTGGGAATGTAGAATCTTTGTTAAGTCAAATAGAGGATTTGTTGCCGGATGAGAAGTATAAGGGCCTTAAAAATAAGATAGAACAATTCATATTAGGAAAATATACAGGCATTCAGAAAGTTCATGGAGCTTTATTGGATATACCGGCAATAATAAGTGATTATAAGAAAGATTTTGTTTTTGACAAGGATGTTTTTCTCACTGGTCTGCATTTAAACCAGACGGGATGGAAAAAGGATGATAGATATAGCCTAGTTATAGATAAAAACAAAATAATAGATAATGCCACTACGAAGGAAATAGGGGAGCATAAATACTTTAATACTTTTTATAAAGTAAATGCCAATACGCCTGTTTCTTTTATTTTGCACAATAATAGTGGTAACAGCAGGCAGACTCTAATTGACTTAGAATACTTGGAAGGCAAGGAAGCTACGATAGATCCAGAAGCTCCCGAGAGCCCTGATATAAATGATATACCAAATGATTGGGATATAGCAGTTCGCATGCAGTGGGAGAAAAATTCGCCTTGTGATGTGGATCTTCACGGAATTATAGGAGATATGCATGTGTTTTATGGCAATAAATCTTATGACGGTTTTTATTTAAACTGGGACTATAGAGAACATATAACGAACAATAATCCTGAAATAATATCAGTTAAGGGATATTATAATAAGACTTTGGAAATATACGTTCACGATTTCAATGGAGAACCACTGAAGGATCCTGTGGATATCAAGATATATGAAAAGAGACTCTACGGTGTAATACTTCTCAAAGAATATAATATTAAGGTTGAAAATAGCAGTTCTCTTGGTTATGGAGTATGTAGTATAGATTTAAAAACTAAGAAAATAACAGACATGTTTGTTAGAAAAAATTTATTTGAATAGGAGGTATTCAAATGGCGGTAACAGAGGAGTTTTACTATGTTGAAGGCAATACCAGCGTGAAAAATTTGGTTAAAACGCTTGTTACGGAAATAACCCAAAATGCTGGAATTTATAAATGGGATTTGGTAGCACCAGCCAGTATAGATGATATAGGAGCTAGCGCTGCACCTGAAACTATAAATTTGATAACAGATGGTAGCATTACAGACAAAGTCCAGACGGAATATACAGTAAACAAACAAAATGACACATGTATAATAAAAGCTACTACATCATATGGAAAAACTTTTTATGTAAAAATTGACAGGGTGGCAAGGGAATTAACCACTAAAGAAAAACAAGCTATAGTAAATTTTAAAAGCTTACACACGTATTCTATTGGAGGAGGAGGCACAGGACATAGAACAGATGCACAAGTTCTTGAAGTAATGGCAGGAAAAAATCCAGATATATCAGGTAGTGGCTACAGTGATTATGTAAGTGCAATGACAGCAAGTCAAGCATTGAATAATATAAGGTTACAGACAGCAACAGAACTTAATCAAACAGGTGACGATATAAATATAGCGGATGATGTGCAACAAAGCTATAACTATAGGCTGGCATGGTATAGAAATCTGCAACCTGAAATAAAAGATTTTTTACCAGTACAATATTGGTTAAATGTTACTAAAGATAGCATAAATTTAGTACTTAGAGGAGATCCGAGCGCAGATGTTGCACCTTATAATAATTATCTTACAAGCTATGCTTATATTGGCGCATTAAAGCCTGTAGAGGATTCAGCTTACACAGATGATGAATATAATTTTGGTATAACAACTTCATCTGATATAGAGCCTAATTACAGTAACCCATATGGAGAGAGAACCGGAACAGGAGTAACTGACTTTGTTATGATAGCAAATAAAATAGGGATGCCTTACCAGCCACATTATCCAGCTTTCTATACAACTAATCCATTTATGGATAAATGCAATGTAGAGGGAAGTAGGTGGGATCATAAAAAGCATCAATTCTCGGATATTACTTTGGTTCATCCTGTTGATATGGAAAGAGGAAAGATGATTAATGTGTTGGCAGGTGATTCCTCAAGTATATATGATGGGGACAAATTAGTGTATATGAAGGATACTGATAGCGAAGAGAATTACAAAAAGTTTAAAGTAACAGCACCGTTTAATTTCCTGAATAATAGTGCAAATATAAATTACTGCGTTGCCATTAGGTGCTATAAGGCTACTGAATAGGAAGTGGTTAAATGACCTTGCATATAATTCCCTTGTGTGGCTTTAAATATGCAGGGGATATTTATTCTACTGAATTTAAATATGATACTTCAGGACAAATCATAAAAGCTAATCAAAGATGGCTTGTAAGGGAGAAACTAAATGAAATTGAGAAAGAGTCTTCAAAGACACTTTCTGGCTCCAGGCATGATTTATATAAAAATAGCAAGAAAACTTTGCATAAATCATCTTATGAATTCATAAAGGAATCTCTGAAAGAATTAAGAATAGGGCATAGGGATGTAAACAAAAATAGAATTTTATGTCTTAAATCAATATTGCCAGGCCTAGTTAAAACTAATAATATCGAACTAGAAAGAGGTAATATTTTATTAGATATAAAATTAGCATATTATTTAGAGAGGGGCTATTTGAATTTTATCAAAAGTAATGAATTGGAATTGGAAAAACATAACCTTTTAATAAATATACAAACAAGTAAAGAAGTAGGAAACAGTACTAACTATAATTTGTATATTGGCAAATATAAAAATTTGCAAAGACTGCAAAACATAATTATAAGTATAGAGAAAGATGTGGAGATTACAAGAGAATGGCAAAATGAATTCTGCAAAAGAAATGTAAAAGTGATTTTGGGTAGAGAAAATATCCAGGTGAATTTATCCAACGAAATTTTTACTGAAAGGATTGATGAAAAGCAGTTTTTTAAGAGCCCAGTAACAGGGCAGCTTTTGCCAGAAAAACTTATAAATATTAATGAAATTTCTGTGATTCGATATATTGAGAGGGCATATTTGAAGGATGTAAACTTTGTAGATATAAAATATAAAATCAGCAGGGACTATTTGAAGAATATAATTGAAAATTCCAGTGACAAAATAGTAAACAAACTTACATCAAAGGAAATTAATAAGAAGGCTATAAGTAAAACAGCATATAGAATAGCTAGTTTAAATATTTACAAATGTATAGAAAAAATATTTGCATATAAGTATAGTTATAGAGAAACTTTTAAATTCAATCATTATAGCTTGGCTAGGATTATTTTTGATTATATGTTTAAAAACAGATTTTATAAAGTTCTTAGGAGGAAAATAGACAAAAATATTTACTATAATAAAAATTTTAGTTTAAAGAGAGAGATTGTTACCAATACGAATAAAATATTTAACAAATATCTGAATTATAGGAGCTTTACTAATATTTATAAGCAAGCGGAAGAAGCATTATTAAATGCTTCTATACTTAACATATTTAAAAATAAAAGCTATAACTTAGGTAGCCCTAGTAAGGATTTGTATAAAGAGGCCAACTATAACAAATTTATAGAGATTACAAAAAGATGGTGGTGGCTGAATCCAACAGATCCAAGAGACAATTTAATTATTCCAAATAAAGATTTTATCTATAATGAGGAACTTTTAAATAATCCATATTATGAATACCTTAGATTCGGTAACCATCCTATAGGTTGGGGGAATATTTGGGGTATAGATTGGAATATTCCTGCTTATGCTGTAAGTATAGAAATAATGTTGGATATTGTAAATATCCTAGTAATGATATGGCATGATAATGTACAAGGATGGCTATGCTGCAGTGGGAAAGAATCAATGCAGTTTGTTATGGAACTTCTATATGATTGGTATACTTTAGGAACTTCCAAACCTAATGCAGATTATTATAGGGCCTACAGATGGATAAGATGGGAAGCAGAGAAAGTATATTTTTTAGATTTAGATACTGGGTTACAAGCAGTAGGAGTACTTATAGCAAATCTCATAGATTATTTAAAAAATCATGAATTTAATTTAGTTCCAATTTGGAGAAATCCAAAGGCTATGGATATAGAAAGAAACTTTAATAGAATTGCTCAAAACGGTGACCTGATGAAAGATTTAGATAAGACGAAAGGTAAAAGATATTACTATATAGAGACTCAGAATATAGAGAAGAAAAATATTTTAGGAGATGATGAAAGTGGCAACAATTCCTAGTACAATAGATTTTAAAAAACCAAGGCAGAAAGAATGGGGAGTTATCCAAGGCAAAAATTTAGTCCAATTGAATTACGGAGGGACAACGGATGATACTGGAGACCCTATAAAAGCCTATTCGACTAATTGCTATCAGGATGCACTTGAACAGGCCAAAATACTTATAGCTAATGGAGCAAAGACTACAGATATTCAGGTGGTTGAGTTTGTACCATATGATTACATGATGCAACCTAATGTATAGGAGCTGGTTGAATGAAACTTATAAAAGTTAAAGATGGATTGCTGGAGGTTGAGAATTTTTTCTTAACCTCTTCTTTTAGTGATTTTGCTGGTAGTTCCAATGTAACGAGAGATATTTCTACCGGCAAAGTCAAATTACTATCCAATAATAAAATAGAGAGAAATTTTAATTATGCTGAATTTGTATTGGAAGTAGAAAAGAACAATTTTGATTCCATGGGTGAGGATGATTACTCGGCTATATACTTTGATAATGAAAAATATGTTTTTGGTATTAAAGATAAAAAACAAGAGGAACAGCATAGATTCTGGAAAATACTCAAGCAAGATAACTATATCCAGGCATATGTAAGTGATGATGGGGGTCATTATACCAATATAGGCGGAATGAATTTTGCAGAGGAAATCCTTCATCAGGGGTTTGAAAAATACAGTAGTGAAGATTTTATACTGGATAATTACAAAGTTTATGCAAGTCCCTATGTAACATTGCAAAACTTTCCTGAAAATACTGTTTGTGAACTATATGATGAAAAGGATACTTTACTTAAAACTAGAGTTTTTGATAGCAATATGGAATGCAAGGTATTTTTAGATTCCAATATTAAAGGATATTTTGTTTTTAAAGATACTGATGGAAATGAACTATACAGATCTGACTTGTTAGACATAAAATATGGAGATGTATATGTATTTAGTAAATATGAACTTGAGATAATTTATAATGGCTTGGTTGTTACAAATACAAGTCCTGGAATACTAAAAGATTTGGATGAAAGCATAACTATTAAAAATGTAGATACTGTAGACTATACAGGATTAAATATTGGCATAGAAACTGCCAGCAATGACTTAATTCAGTTAAGCATGGATGGTGAAACTTATTCTGATGCTGTAACTTTGGATTTAGCTCAGGAACAGAGCAAAGACATATTTGTAAAAATAACTAAAAATGCTGATAATCATAATTTCTCGGTAAGAGATTTTCAACTTGTTATAAGTGAGTAGGTGAAATGTATGAGTGAATTTTTTAGTGTAACTTTAAATAAAGATGTTGTTCTGGATGATAGCCAGACATCACAGGCTACAGGGTGGAGCAGCCAAAAGATACTGGATGAAATAATTCAGCATAGAATAACTAAATTTGAAGAGCTAAGTGATGTAAATGTTGCAAATAAGAAAGATAAGCAAATTATAGTTTATTCTGAAGATCAACAAAAATTTACCACTATAGATATTGGTAATATAGGAGATGCAGCAGGATTAAGCTTAAAACAAATAAGCAAAATGGGAGTAGTGGGAAACACTGATTCTCCATATGGAGTAGATATACCTATTAATACAGTGGATTTTAAAGTGCCTAGGGTGAATGTATTGCAGTTTCAGCAGGGAGATCAGAATGTAATTAAAACATTAAATAGTTTTAGTAATTCAGATAGTAGTGATTTTGAGTCTGATGATATGATTGTCTTTGATGATACCGCACATCTTAAAACAGACTATAGTTACAAAATGCAATATGTTGGAGATGTAGGGACTGATAATAGAGAATATGGCTGTGAAATAGATAAAAGTATTTTTAAAAGTATAGAAGATATGCAGGAAAATGTGGATGGAGTAGACGAATATTTAAATTTAACTGCAATACCGAAAGATAGACTTTTGATTGCTAGTGGAGATAAAGACCTTAGTTATGTAGATAATATAGATTATTTTAAGATTGCTGCAACTGGAATTAATATAAAAATAGTGGCAAGCGTGGATAGTGGAGTAACGTGGAAAACTTTTAATGCGGATCATTGGGAAGATATAAAATTGGCTGTAGATGATGTGAAAGCAAGAGGAATGAGCATTGCTACATTTAATGCTATAAATTCTACCTATTGGAATTTACTTAATACAAATAAAAAGATACGATTTTCTTACCTACTTTCTATGGATAGTATTTCAGATGTAGAAAATATAGATAATTTGGAATTACAGTATGATGGCAAGGGAAAATGGGTACAGGCTAAGGAAGATACTTATGATGTAATATACGCTAGTAATACCCAATTACAAGTGTTTTTAAAGTTTAGTGGAGATGTAAAGATAAATTATTAGGTTAGTTATTAAAAAATATAGATTTTAACAGATTGGAGGAAAATAAATGACTTTAAATTTAACAACAACTAGACCATTTAACGCAGATGTTTGTCTGCCTTGGTCTGGTATAAAAAGAGTAGCATTGAAACCAGATGGCACAGTATATAAATATCATAATTTAACTACGACAGGAGATAGTGTGAATGCAATGTTTTCTGATGGAACAATAATGAGTTGGAGTGATTACGAATCAGCAGGATATAATTGTATGGTTGAAATACCTAAATTTTATTATAAAAAAGTTGGATTTAATGAATCAACAACAGATTTTAATAATGGTCATGCTTGGTATATTTCAGATTCTCCTACTGATGGATATGAATTGCACCCTGCATTTATGAGATGTAGAGATAAATTATGTGATGATTTAACAGGAGTTGCTACTGAAGTGGATTATAGGTATGCTCCTGCGTTTTTAGGATGGAAAGATAGTAATGGAAAATTAAGAAGTTTACCTTTTAAAACTCCTACTGTAAATATTACAATTGGAACTGCTAGAAATTACGCAAAAGCTAATGGTAATGGATGGGGAATAAAAGATTTTAACTTATTATTCGCTATTCAATTATTATATTCTGTTGAATATGGAAATTATGATTCTCAAACTGCTTTAGGTAGAGGATATGTAGATGGAAATAGTTCAAGTATTTCCACAGGTGGAACTTTATCAAGTGGAAATAAATCTTACGGAGAAACAACAGGTAAAAAACAGATGTCATATAGAGGGATTGAGGATTTATGGGGAAATTGCCGATATTGGGTTGATGGATTTTTTTGTAGCTCAAGTAGTCATATTTTAATGGGAAATAAAGGTTTTAATGATACGGGTAATGGATATTCAGATAAGGGAATAAATGATTTTATTAATATTGGGGGATATATTGGAAATATACAATCAAATAAAGATTATGGATTTGTAATATCGGCATCTAACGGTAGTACAACAACTAAACTATACGATTTTGGGTATCTGTCTGCTGGTTATTTGCCTGTTGCTGGGGCTAGTTGGGCTAATGCTTCTTTTGGTGGTGTTTTCGCTTTCGATTGTAGCTTTGGTGCTTCTGGTACGAGTTCTCTTATCGCTGCTTCGCTTTGCTTTTAGTTTTGTGTATTTTATTTATATGAGAATTTAAATACAAAAACTAAAATAATT
>NZ_FXYI02000004.1:0-50794 GCF_900184915.1 Clostridium sp. HV4-5-A1G
TAATTATACACTATTTAATATTGTTTATATCAATACTTTAAAGTATTTTAAAAAAATTTTAATAAAATGTATTTTATTTTAATAAATGGGTACAATATCATTGACCTAAGTTTAAATAAAAAACACGGGGAAACCAGTAATATTGGGGTGAATCGTATTATACGTAGGTTATGCCTTTACCGAACCCGTCAGCTAACCCCGCCGGTAATAAGGAGATGATTTGATTTGAAAAAATTTTTTTATTTTATTATTCTCTTTTTGATGCTATTTATGCCATTACAGAATGTAAGCTCATGTACTCTCAACAATGCAAACTCCACTTTATTTAATGAACAGGAGGAGGTTGTACAGGTATTTAACTACTCTGACCAAAAGATACCTATAACACAAGATGATGTAAATTTAATGGCTAAGGTAGTTTATGCCGAAAGTAATTGTGAACCCTTTGAAGGTAAGGTGGCAGTGGCTTCTGTAATACTCAACAGATTACAATATCCGGAATTCCCAAAAACAGTAAAGGGAGTAGTAACACAAAAAGGAGCTTTTTCCTGTGTCAGAAATGGAACTATAGATGTAGTAGCAAACAAAGATAGTTATAATGCAGTCTTACAGGCATTAAAAGGAGTAGATCCAACTAATAAGTCTATTTTTTTCTATAATCCTAAAATAGCTACATCTCAATGGATGAAAAATATACGCAAAAAAAATGTCAAATCTATAGGAAATCACGTATTTTTTGTAGTAAATTAAATAAAGAGGTGTACTTTTGCAAAATAAACTTGCAGAAGTACACTTTTTTATAAAACTTATTTATTCAATTCACCATTAACTTTTCATTGTAATTTGAAATTATGAATCACTTAAATTATCTAAATACGAAACGGCATTTAACGCCGCTATCTGCCCCTGGCCCACAGCTTTCATGTATTGATAGGGTTTTCCGGCACAATCTCCGGCTGCAAAACACCCTGGTATATTCGTATTCATATTTACGTCTATTTTCACATGATTATCTTGCATAGCAATTCCTGGAACAAGCTGTGCCGGTGAAATACTGTCCTTTAATACAAATACTCCATCTGTAATTATTTCTCTATCCTTCAAAAGTACCTTTTCCACTTTTTCTTTTCCATATATTTCTAGTTCTTTGCCTCTTACTACTTCTATATCCCCATCCAATTTTAATTTATCTCTATACATAGGTACATAATAGACCTTTTTAACCAGTTCATTTACATAGTTAGCCTCTTTCTCAGCTTCTTTGTTATATCCTATAATAGTCACAATCTTTCCCTTATATAGAGGAGCATCACAAGTAGCACAATACCCTACCCCTCTTCCCAAAAACTTCTCCTCTCCCCTTAAAGGTTTAGTATATTCAATACCAGTAGCCAATACAATAGTTTTTGCCTCATACATTTTTTTGTTGACCATAAGGCCGAAATATTCACCCATGGCATATATTTCATTTATTCTCTCTAAAATTATATTTATATTCATAGATTTTATATGTTTCTCAAACTTATCTTTTAGCTGCAGTCCCGTTATATCTGGAAGTCCAAGATAATTTTTGATTTGGGCAGCTTTCACCAGCTTTTCACTAAGTTCCGCATTTCCAAAGAGAATAATATTTTTATTCCTTATCTTAGCATTGATTGCTGCAGAAAGTCCTGCTGGCCCACTGCCCACTATGGCAATATCATATCTAGAATCCACTTGTATACACCTCCTGATCCATTTACCGCTATAATTAAAATGACAAATCAACAGTGTCAATTTGTCATTTTAGCATGTTTAGATTTTTGACAACTATCCACAATTAAACATGTTTTTTCAAAACATCTTTTATAGTATCCTTTGGTCTAAATCCAATAAACTTATCTACTATATTTCCATCTTTAAATACCATGACAGTTGGAATACTGGCAATTTTGAATTGGGCTGCAGTAACTGGGTTTTCATCTACATTCAGCTTAAAAAACTTTGCTTTTCCCTGCATTTCATCTGAAACCTCCTCTATTACAGGTGACAGCATTTTACAAGGTCCACACCAAGAAGCCCAGAAATCAACAACTACAGGAGTAGATGAATTTTTAATTGAGCTGGAAAAATCTGAATCCTTTATTTCTTCTACCATTATTCTTCCTCCTTACAAATTATAGGGATATTTCCCCTAATTATATTTTACCTGAATGATTAGCCACTGTAATTTCTCATTTTTTCTTTAAGGTTGAAAATAGCAGTGCTTCATCAAATTTAGATAACAATTTTATTATTTGTCTAGTAACTAATTTTTAGTCTTTATTTAACCATTTAAAATATCGTCTATTACAGAATTATTGTAAATGGATGTTGGATATTTATTTACTAATTTTTGGGCATAATTTTTGGATATATTCATATTCATACCTTTATATAGAACAGCAAGCCTATACAAAACTGTATCTTCATAGCTTCCCTCAGAAAAGCTCTTATCATACTGAGAATAATACTTTAATGCACTGCTAGAATCTCCTGATAAATCAATAGACCTTGCAAGGAAATATGTTATATGAGGGTATAAATAACTTTTAGTTCCAACTACATAGGCTTTCTTAAAATAAGAAACAGCATTATTATGATCTCCACTGTCCAAATATTTACTACCTAAATTATAAAAATACAAACATCCATCTTCACTTAGGATCTTATAAGCTGTTAATAGAATTTTCTTATCATTCGGATTTAGCTTCTTGTCTTTCCATTTAACAAATTGCAAGTACATAGAATTATAATCTTTATTCTGTATATAATTCTCCATATTTTTCTTCGGAAAAACATCCACATTGCCTACGTTTTGATTGTTTTTTAAACTATTTTTCACTTTTTCCACTTTGACCACATTATCTTTGCTTTCAGAATTATTTCTAAAATTCAATCTACCACTGTAAATACACACCCACCATAGAGATGCTGCAAATAAAACAACTACAAAAATACATACTACTTTTTTTATATTTAATCCTTTTTTTATAACATCCATGTCTTTAAGCAATTTCATACTTTTTTTTGCCTGAGGGTTATCCACATCCACTTTAAAAACATTATTTATCTTCTCCAGTGCCTTATTGTAGCTGCCTCTTTTTATGTGGCACAGTGCACTGCAATTATTTACTTCGATATAATTAAAATCACTTTCAGCACATTTTTCAAGCAGCATCAATGCTTCATTTATTCTCAATTCTTTGATTAACATTAGAGCTCTTTTATATAGATCAAATCTTGTATCATCATCTTTCGAGCCTTCAATATATTTTTGAGCCACTTCATCATTGTTGACTTTATAATTCATGTTCCAAATTTTTCTTGCATTCAATAAGTCACCTTTCAAATATAGTAAAAGTCCCTTTAAGTTAATAGCTGCTTTATTTTTTATATTTATAGATATACTTTTATCACATAATTCTAATGAGCGTTTTATACATCCCTTATTATATTTATCCAGAGCCTTATTATATATTTTTTGAGACTTATTCATTTATTTTATATACCACTTTCCCATCAGAATTTTTTACTTCCATTTCGCCATTTAATTCTGTATTAAAAGAATTGATGACCCAATCTTCTACATGAGATTTATTGTATGCATCATCATCATATACATTTACTTTTAGATTTACATTACTTCCACTTTTTTGTACGGATATTATCTGCTGTTTTTTACTAGGTGTTTTTATCAACAGTACAACTTCATTCCTACCTACATTTAACATATACAAATCTCCTCCTTTTGACATCGTGCCATGAGAAGATCCTATAATGACAAAAATATTTTCACTGTCAGCCCATTCCAAATATTTAGGAGATATTGCAGTGTTCCCTTCAATTTGAAAACTGTAAATTTTTTGTCCATTTTTTACTATTATTCTTCCCTGTCCCTCTTCCAATGCACTGCTACCTTTTCCCTCTATGCAAGCACTATAACTTCCATCTTCAGAGCTTTTCCAGGGAGTATTAAAATTTATTTTAGTATCACTGCTCAATTCCTTTTTTGAAAATTTTATTCCTTCTGAATTCTTAGCAACAGTATTTGATTCTATACTGTTTTTGGGCTTTTCAACTTCTCTATTCTCATTGCTTGTACTATTTGAGTTAGTTTTCTCAGAACCGGTGGAATTATTTTTAGATACATTTTTTGTAGAATCAGAGTTGTTTTTGCTGTCAGAGCATCCAGTAAACCCCATGGCTAAAATGACTGATAGTATACATATTAAATAACCAAATTTTTTAATTTTCATATAATATTCCTCCCAATACAAAGTAACACAATCGTGCATTATATTATAGACATATGGAAAACCACAGCTCAATTGGATATTTAATTAAATTATACCATAATAAATATATACTAAAAACTACCGATATTCATAAATATATCAGTAGTTTTTAAAATTAATTTTCCATTATAATCTGTTTGGCTTTCAACATGGAGGAGGCACTCATGGAAAATTCATCTAAGCCATACTTTACTAAAATGGGTATGGAATTTTCATCTCCCGCCATTTCGCCACACATTGCACATGGTTTTCCTCTCCTATGGGCAGCATCTATAGTATTTTTTATGAGCTTTAATACGGCAGGATGCATTGGATCATACAGATAAGATACTTTTTCATTCATTCTGTCTGCTGCTAAAGTATACTGTATCAAATCATTAGTTCCAATACTAAAAAAATCCACATATTTAGACAATTCTGCTGCCTCTAAGGCAGCAGATGGTACTTCTATCATTATTCCAGTTCCCAAATTTCTATTAAACTCCAGTTTTTCCTCTTCAAGTTCCTCCATACATTGCCTTAATACATTCTTAGCCTGTAAAAATTCTTTTACAGAGCTTATCATGGGAAACATTATTTTTAAATTTCCAAAAGCCGATGCCCTGAGCATTGCCCTCAATTGAGGTTTAAATATATCCTCTCTGTCGAGACAAAGTCTTATGGCCCTGTATCCCAAAAAAGGATTCATTTCTTCAGGAAGCAGCAGATAAGAAAGTTTCTTATCTCCACCTATATCTAAAGTTCTTATAACCACAGGTTTGTTTCCCATTTTTTCCACTACATATTTATAAGCTTCAAATTGTTCTTCTTCTGGCGGCATATCTCCTCTATTCATATATAAGAATTCTGTTCTAAAAAGTCCTATACCTTCACCTCCATTTTTCAATACCTGTTCCACATCTTGAGGTTTACCTATATTGGCAAGAACTTTTACTTTTCTACCTGACTTCGTAATGGTCTCCACATCTCTTAGAGGCCTAAGCTTTTCTATTTCCATATTATAAACTTTTATTTTAGATTTGTACTCTTTTATTGTATTCTCATCAGGATTAATTATAACATTGCCTTCAACGCCATCTACAATCACAATATCTCCATCCTTAACTAAATCCGTTATATTCATAGTACCTACTACCGCCGGTATTTCAAGAGTCCTGGCCATAATAGCACTATGTGAAGTCCTGCCTCCAATATCTGTAACAAATGCTGATATCTTGTTCTTATCCAGCTGTGCAGTATCCGAAGGTGTCAAATCATGAGCCACTATTACCACTTTGTCATTTTTAATTTTATTCAAAAAAGATCCACGTCCTGTAAGGTTGGCAAATATTCTATCTCCAACATCTTTTACATCAGCACCTCTTTCCTTAATGTATTCGTCTTTCATGGAATTAAAAATTTTCATATAAGAGTTTACTACCTCATAAAGGGCTACTTCTGCATTTATATGATCTGTTTTTATTCTCACTTTCACAGCACCTGTAAATTCTTCATCCTTTAAAAGCATGATATGACTTTCAAATACTTCTGCTTTATCCCTTCCCATTTCCCTTTCAGATTTTATTTTTATTTTCTCAAGCTGCTTTCTGGATAAATCCAGAGCTTTCTGAAATCTTTTTTCTTCCTTATCGACGTCCTTTACATACCTTTTTTTTACATTTATCTTGCTTTCCTTTTTTATGAGTACACTACCTATTGCATAACCTTTAGAAGCAGGTATACCTTTTTTCATAAGTTTCTCTCCTAAGATCTTTTATTTTATTAAATTATACTATTTAAGCAAGTCTTGAAATTCTTTTGAATTTTTCACTGGTTCAAAATCTTTTTCATCTTTCGCTATATCCTTAACATCTGAAGACATATCTATAGCTATCTTAAGAAATTTAACCGTATTTTGAACATCTCCTCGCCTCCCATATATACTGGCTTTTCCATAATAACTCCAAATATATTTCTCTATTTCCAGATCTTTATCATACCAGTTAAGCGCATCATCATATTTGCCGTAAAGTTCATAGGCAAGCGCCTTATTAAATCGCGCATAGCCAAAATCAGGATTAAGTTCAAGAGCTTTATCTATATTTTTCATTCCTTCTTCATAGTTACCGCTGTAACAAAGTGCAATTCCTTTTATATTATAAGCCTTGTAGAATTCATTATTTTGACTTATAATCTCATTTGCTTTACCTATAGCTTTAGAATATTCTTTATTTCTAAAAAACTCCTCTGCAGTTTTACACTCTTCTTCCAATTTGTTGTGTTCGTTCTCTTTATTCTCAGCTGCACCAGTGTTATTATTGCTATCTTTTATCACAGTGTCCTGAGTGACATCTTTACGTGTATTTTCCAATGCAGCTTTATTTTTATTATTCCAATATGAAGTCTTCATAACCAAAACCACAGCAAAAATACATAAGATACAAAATATTATCACCTTAGTCTTTAGAGAAAATCTTCCAAATAATTTTGTACCTATGCCCTTCCTATTTTTATAAGCCATGTACTTTCCTCCTAAAAAACGCAAATAAGTATTTCAGAACAATTATCATCTGGAACACTTATCATTTATGCATTGACTATATGGTTATTTATATTATACTTTCTCTATGAGAAGTTTACAAGTTCAAATTATACCAATACATTCTTCTAATTGTATTAGTTTCACTTTTGATATTTAAGATCAATTATCTTTGACTTTAATGCTTTAACTGAATTGTCATCAAGACTATATAAAAACTTCATTATACATTTATTGTCCACATTGTGCCGCTGAACATCTCTATACCTTCCTGGTGATACTATAAGAACATCTGCATCATTTATAATCTTTATAATTTCCTGTTCATTTGCAGAATTAGTAAATTGAATGTCTATATTTCCAAGCCCGGCTTTTTCTAATGCACCCCTGGCTTTAAACATAAATTCATTCGAGATACATATAAATGCAAACTTAGTACCTTCAGAATACCTGGCAATCTTAACTATGGTTTCCAAATCTACATTTATTGCCACTCCTATTATTTCCTTTTGAAATCTTTTAGTCAATTTAACAACTTCATTGACATGATTAAAGGTTGCTATTATAACTTGACTCTTTTCTATAATTTTTTTAGTAGAATCACTTATATTTCTTATATCATCAAGAGTAAATGGAATTACATTCATATTTGTACTTTCCATGATCTGTTTGCTGAACATTCTGGATTGTTCAATATTACATTCCACATATACAGCAGTTATTTTACTCATAAGTTCTTTCTTTTCTCTTACTCTTTGAATCACAATTTCCAAAAACTCATTAGCATCCATCCCAGATTCTATTGCCTCTTCAAATCCAAGATCAATAAATTTCATTATTTTCTGCCTTATATCCTGAGCTTTCCAGGGATTAGCTTCCTCCGCCACAAAAGTTCCTCTTCCCTGATAGGACTTTAAGACCCCCTCTTGTTCTAATTCATCATAAGCTGTACTCACAGTATTTCTACTCACTTTAAGCTTTTCGGACAGTTCCCTTTCTGTAGGCATTTTCTCTCCTACTTTCAATTTACCCCGGTTTATCAAATTCATTATTGTCTTTTTTACCTGCAAATATAGTGGTATTTCACTGTCTTTATCTATTTTAATCTCTATAATCATCACCCCAAAATCACTAAATTAATAGCTTAAAACATTGCTTTACCTACAGAATACCATAATGCAGGGTAAAAATCAATTAGCTGTTTTGCATTAATTTACAATCTTCAGAAAAATCACTATAATGACCTTACTTGGAACTCATTAATTCCACAATTAGAAATTAAGCTTATTAAAAAGAGCAGATTTAAAACCTGCTCTTTTTAATTTGACGAAATCTCAATTAGAAATATAATATTTATCAATAGATTTAGCTATAGATTCTGCTATTTTATCTTGATATTCATCCTTAATCAATTTATTCTTTTCTTCAGCATTAGATAAAAAACCACATTCTATCAATACAGAAGGTATATCGTATTTGCATCTAAGTACCTTATATGAATTCAATGCGGCTTTTTCTTTTCTGTTATTGTTTTTATCTAAATCATTAATTAAATTGTTCTGAAGGATAGCAGCTAGTTTTTTACTATTTTCATTTTTTGAATACCATACCTGTGCCCCATAATATTTAGATTGAGGAAACATATTCAAGTGTATGCTTATAAACATATCACATTTTGTACTTTCTTTCAATTTACATCTGTTATTTAAATCCTCAATTTTTTTCTTTCTAACTCTACCTTCTTCAGTATAAAGACCATTGTCCCCTTCTCTAGTCATAAATATTTTATAACCTCTTTTTGTTAACTTATTCTTAAGTTTATTACTTATTTTTAAATTTATTTCCTTTTCCATCACTCCATCTTTTGATACCGCACCGCTGTCAATACCTCCATGTCCAGGATCTATAAGAATTATATTTTTATTATCGCATCCAGCAGCAGTGTCATAGCTTCCTAAAACCCTGGCAGAACTGAAAATATCAATACTAAATGTAAGTAATAATATTAACAATATAGTAAAATTGGTTTTTTTCTCCTTCATACCACTTATATCAACTCCTTATAATAGTCTGAAAGCTTTACTATATATCTTTACCTACATCTTTAAGAAATATTAATAAAATTTACACTAAATTAAAAAGCTTCTAGAGATAAAAGTAAGAATACCTTTTACCTCTAGAAGCTTAGACATAATTCCATTATCTCTTTGAAAATTGTGGAGCTCTTCTGGCCTTTTTAAGACCATATTTCTTTCTCTCTTTCATTCTAGGATCTCTAGTTAAAAAGCCTGCTTTTTTAAGTTCTAATCTTAAATTTTCATCTGCTTTCAACAGCGCTCTTGATATGCCATGTCGTATAGCTCCAGCCTGGCCAGTAAAGCCTCCACCATGAACATTCACCAGAACATCAAACTTACCGGCAGTTGAAGTTAATTCAAATGGTTGATTAACTATAACTCTTAAAGTTTCCAATCCAAAATAATCTTCTATACTTCTTTTATTTATAATTACTTTACCCTCTCCAGGTACAAGTCTAACTCTTGCTATTGATTCTTTTCTTCTTCCTGTTCCGCAATATTGAACTTTAGCCATTTTTTATCCTCCCTTCAGTCTCCAATTAATATCTTAATTCCAATACTTCTGGCTTCTGAGCCTCATGATTGTGCTCACTGCCTCTGTATACCTTCAACTTTTTCAACATCTGTCTTCCAAGTACTCCTTTTGGAAGCATTCTTCTGACAGCTTCTTGAAATACAAATTCAGGTTTTTTTGCCAATGCATCTCTATAGGGAATTTCTTTTAGTCCACCTGGATATAATGTGTGATGTCTCAGCATTTTTTGATCCAGTTTTTTCCCAGTCAGAACTACTTTCTCAGCATTTATTATTATTACAAAATCTCCCGTATCCACATGTGGTGTAAATATAGGCTTATTTTTACCTCTCAATATGGATGCAACTTGACTCGCTACTCTTCCAAGTGGTTTTCCCGCAGCATCGACAATGTACCATTTTCTTTCAATCTCATTGGGTTTTGCTATATATGATTTCATCTTTCCCGTTAAAAAATAACGGTTCTCAACTCCTCTCTTAATTAACTTCTCTTTTAATTTAATAATTTTAATACACGCTTCTCTATAGAAAGATCCGGGGCTAGTGGATCCTTTATAATCAAAATTACAAACATTTATATTATAATACAATGATCCTGGCGTGTCAATTAATAAAACACCTTCTCAAGACAAAGACCCCTTGCTGGAACAGGTTTACCTGCCCTTGATCTGTCCTTTGATTCCAAAATATATTTCACATCCTCGGGTTTAAATCTTCCCACTCCTACTTCCAAAAGAGTTCCCACCATTATCCTTACCATATTATACAAAAATCCATTTCCTATTACATTGAATTTAATCAATTTTCCCTCTTGTACAACTGTCATTTCACTTATAGTTCTAACAGAAGATCTCACTGAACCTCCTTTTTTCTTAAAAGCAGAAAAATCATGCATTCCCAAAAAATATTTACATGCTATTTTAATCTTTTCTATATCCAATTTTCTTCTAAAATAGTAGACATATTGTCTTCCTATAACAGGCCTGTTGTTCCCTGTTATTATAGTATAGACATATTTTTTGCCTATACTGTGAAATCTGGCATGGAAATTATCATCCATTCTTTCGGATTTTAGTACAACTATGTCTTCTGGAAGTACTCCATTCAATACCATTTTAAAGTTAGTTGCAGGTATTTTACTGTCCGTAAAAAAATTACACACAAATTCTTTAGCATGAACTCCCGCATCAGTTCTACTGGAACCTATGGTTTCTGAGAAACTACCTGTAGTTTCTCTAATTGCATCTTCCAGCTTTTCCTGAACAGTAACAGCATTTTTTTGTCTCTGCCAACCAGAATAATTGGTACCATCGTATTGTATTGTCAATTTAATATTTTTCATCAATGCCACCACATTCTACCTAGTACAGAAATAAATACTAATACTGCAGTGCATGCTGATGCTATAAAATCTCTATTGGTCAATTTAAGCTGTTTCATTCTGGTCCTGCCTTCTCCACCTCTATAACATCTGGCCTCCATAGCCATGGCCAATTCATCTGCCCGCCTAAAAGAGCTTATAAAAAGTGGAACTAAAATTGGTACAAGACTTTTAGCTCTCTGAATAATACTTCCTGACTGAAAATCTGCTCCTCTTGCCATCTGTGCTTTCATTATTTTATCCGTTTCATCCATTAAAGTAGGTATAAATCTGAGAGCAATAGTCATCATCATAGCTAGCTCATGAGCAGGTACACCTATTTTTTTCATCGGATTTAAAAGTTTTTCTATGCCATCAGTCAATTCAATTGGAGATGTAGTCAATGTTAGAAGCGATGTTCCCACAATTAAAAATATAAGTCTGATAGTCATAAATGCAGCCATAATCAATCCTTCTCTATATACAACTAAAAACTTCCATTTAAATATTGGTGGATTGACTCCGCCGGTCATAAACATATTTAATATTGCAGTTATAAGTACCAAAATAAATATGGGCTTAAGCCCTCTATATATATATACAAATTGTACCCTAGATACAAGTATTGAAATTACAGTAAATGCTACTATAAATATATACCCTTTAAAGCTGTTCACTATAAACAAATCCACAATATATATTAAAGATATCAATATCTTAACTCTCGGATCCAATTTATGAACAAAAGAATCTCCAGGTATATACTGTCCTATCGTAATATCTTTAATCATTTGCCAGCTCTCCTAACTTTTATTCAGTATTTTAAGCAGTTCTTCTTTTGCTTGCTCTACAGTAAACACATCTTTTGATATATTAATTCCCTTTTCCCTAAGCTTTTTTACCATATAAGTTACTTGCGGTACTGCAAGCCCCACATTTTCTAAAACATCAACTCTATTAAAAACTTTTGCTGGTGATCCATCCAATATACACTTTCCCTTATTCATTACTATTATTCTATCTGCAAGTTTAGCTACATCTTCCATACTATGTGACACAAGTATTATAGTCATATTGTATTCATCATGTAAACTCCTTATTTCTCCTAGGATATCATCTCTTCCCTTGGGATCAAGGCCTGCAGTAGGTTCATCTAGTATAAGTACTTTAGGTTCCATAGCAACTACTCCAGCTATGGCAACTCTTCTTTTCTGTCCGCCACTTAATTCAAAAGGAGATTTGTCCTTATACTCTTCATATTCTAGCCCAACCATATTCATAGCTCTTTTTACTCTTTTAACTATATCATCATTGGTTAATCCCAAATTCTTAGGCCCAAAAGCAATATCTTTTTCTATGGTTTCTTCAAACAATTGGTATTCTGGATATTGAAATACAAGTCCAACTTTTTTTCTGATAAAATTCAAATTGATCTTTTTTTCGGTAATATCCACACCATCTATTATGATCTTTCCTGAAGTTGGTTTTAAAAGACCATTTATGTGCTGAATAAGTGTAGATTTTCCTGAGCCGGTGTGTCCTATAAGAGCAACAAATTCTCCATCTTTAATTTCAATATCTATATTATCCAATGCCTTTTTTTCAAAAGGCGAACCTTTCATATATACATGAGTTAAATTTTCTATTTTAATTGACATAATTCACTCACCATCTCATCTATAGTTAATATATCGGTTCTAATATTGACTCCACTATTTCTGAGTTCATAAGCTAATTCAGTTATCTGAGGCACATCAAGTCCAATATCTTTCATTTTAGCTACTTGACTAAATATATTTCTCGGAGAACCCTCCATTATAATTTTACCTTTATCCATGACAATTATCCTATCAGCATCAACTGCTTCCTCCATATAATGAGTAATAAGAATCACAGTCATACCATACTTACTGTTTATCTCTTTTATTGTATTCAGTACTTCCTTCCTACCTGAAGGATCCAACATTGCAGTAGATTCATCAAATATTATACAATCCGGTCTCATAGCAAGTACCCCAGCAATAGCTACTCTTTGTTTCTGCCCTCCTGAAAGCAAATGAGGTGCATGTTTTCTATATTCATACATATGTACTCTTTTTAAACATTCATTAACTCTCAATCTTATTTCCTCAGGTGGCACACCTAAATTTTCCGGTCCAAAAGCAACATCTTCTTCCACAATAGTTGCAACTATCTGATTATCGGGATTTTGAAAAACCATTCCTGCTTTATTTCTAATACTCCAGGTATTTTTCTCATCTGACGTATCCAACCCCTCTACATACACTTTACCGCTAGTTGGATTTAACAACGCATTCATATGCTTTGCTATGGTAGACTTTCCCGAACCATTTCTTCCCAAAATCACAAGAAATTCTCCCTTTTCTACTTGAAGACTAACGTCATCTATGGCAAATTTAGAATTCCCCTTATCACTGTCCTCATACCTATATTTTACTTTTTCACATAATATCATCTTTTTTTCCATAGAAACACCTCGCTAATTGGATAAGCGCTTTAATATCATAATAGAAAAACAGGGATTAAGCTAACTTACTTAATCCCTCCATATTCCCTCCATATTATACTAACTCTAGTATAACTAACTCAGCTCCATCGCCTCTTCTTGGACCTATTTTATACATTCTGGTGTAACCGCCATTTCTTTCAGCATACTTAGGAGCTATATCAGTAAATAAATTTTTTACAACTTCTTCTTCAGTTACGAAAGAAAGTACTTGTCTCCTAGCATGAAGATCTCCTCTTTTGGCAAGAGTTATCATTTTTTCTGCTATATTTCTCGTTTCCTTCGCCCTTGTTCCCGTTGTCTGTATCTTTCCATGTTTAAGAAAACTAGTAACAAGATTTCTAAGCATAGCTCTTCTTTGATCAGATGGTCGCCCTAACTTACGGTACTGTGCCATTTATATCCCTCCTTACTACTGTTGTTATTAAATAATCCTATCAGAATTTATCTCCAAATTTTTAATCTTCGTTTTGCTTTAGCGATAATCCCAGAGCATCAAGTTTTTGTTCAACTTCTTCTAAGGACTTTTTACCTAAGTTTCTAACTTTCATCATATCATCCATAGTTCGCTCAGTTAATTCCTGTACTGTATTTATGCCAGCTCTTTTTAAACAATTATAGCTTCTTACAGAAAGCTCTAACTCCTCTATTGCCATCTCAAGGACTTTTTCTTTCTTATCTTCTTCTTTTTCAACCATTATCTCTACATTATTAGCATGATCAGTTAAAGTCATGAATAACTTAAAATGCTCTATAAGAATTTTAGCAGATAAACTTACAGCCTCATCCGGCAATATAGTTCCATTTGTCCACACTTCCAAGGACAATTTATCGTAATCAGTTATCTGGCCAACTCTCGTATTTTCTACAGCAAAATTAACTCTTCTAATAGGTGTATATATTGAATCTACAGGGATTGTACCTATTGGCATATTTTCAGATTTATTTCTTGCCTGAGAAACATATCCCCTACCGCTATTTACGGTAATTTCTATATAGAGCTTAGCATCTTCATCCAGAGTAGCTATATGTAAATCTTTATTGATTATTTCGACATCGCCATCTGTCCTTATATCTCCCGCTATAACTTCTCCTGGGCCCTGAGCATCTATATATATTGTTTTAGGACCTTCTCCATTCATTTTTAAAGCTAATTCCTTTATATTTAAGATTAGCTCTGCTACATCTTCCTTTACCCCACGTACAGTTGAAAACTCATGAAGCACACCATCTATTTTTATATAGTTAGCAGCCACTCCTGGAAGTGAAGAGAGAAGAATCCTTCTAAGTGCATTTCCAAGAGTAATACCATAACCTCTCTCCAGCGGTTCTACTACAAATTTTCCGTAGCTACCATCTTCGCTAGTTTCAACACATTCAATTTTGGGTTTTTCTATTTCTAACATGAATATAACCCTCCTTCTATTTATCTAATAATGTATCCTCGAGGGCAACTGATTCTATATTAATTACTTACTGTACAACTCTACTATTAATGTTTCATTAACAGGGACATCTATTTCATCTCTTGATGGTTCTCTAATAACCTTTCCCTGAAAGTTCTCTATATCTCCTTCTAACCAAGCTGGTAAAGTTTTAGGATTTTCTGCAAAAGTTTTAAATTTTTCTGATGTTTTGCTCTTATCATTCACAGTTATTACATCATTAATTGACACTTTAAAAGAAGGAATATTTACCTTCTTACCATTAACTAAGAAATGACCATGAGTTACTAATTGTCTAGCCTCTGATCTTGACTGACCATAGCCAAGTTTGTAAACTATATTATCGAGTCTTGTTTCAAGCAAAACCAATAAGTTTTCACCTGTTATACCCTTTTTCATATCAGCTTTTTCATAGTATCTTCTAAACTGTCCTTCTAATATTCCATATATTCTCTTAGCTTTCTGTTTCTCTCTTAATTGCAGGCCATAGTTTGATATTTTCTTTCTTCCCTGCCCATGCTGTCCCGGTGCATACCCTCTTCTTGAAAATGCACATTTATCTGTATAACATCTATCGCCTTTGAGGAATAGTTTTAAACCCTCTCTCCTGCAAAGTCTACATACTGACCCAGTATATCTTGCCATTAAAATTTACACCTCCTATTACTAAACTCTTCTTCTCTTTGGTGGTCTACATCCATTATGCGGTATTGGAGTTACATCTTTAATTAAAGTAACTTCAAGTCCTGCTGCTTGGAGTGATCTTATTGCCGCTTCTCTGCCCGCACCTGGCCCTTTTACATATACTTCAATACTCCTCAATCCATGTTCCATAGCTGCCTTAGCTGATGTTTCAGCTGCCATTTGTGCAGCAAATGGCGTACTTTTTCTAGAACCTTTAAATCCTAAACCGCCTGCACTGGCCCAAGATAAAGTATTTCCAGCAGCATCTGTAATAGTAACTATTGAGTTATTAAAAGTTGATCTTATATGTGCACAGCCATGTTCAACATTTTTTTTCTCTTTTTTTCTTCTGGTAGTCTTTTTAACTTTTCCAGCTGCCATCTTTTCCCTTGCCTCCTTATTATTTTACTAACCTCTTTTTAGCTCCTACTATTTTCTTAGGTCCTTTTCTAGTTCTCGCATTTGTCTTAGTTTTTTGCCCTCTAACTGGCAGACCCTTCCTATGTCTTATTCCTCTATATGAACCTATTTCTACTAATCTCTTTATATTGAGAGCAACTTCTCTTCTTAAATCCCCCTCAATCCTTAAATTTTTTATATAATTTCTCAGCGAGTTAATTTCCTCTTCTGTTAAATCCTTAACTCGGGTATCTGGATTGACATTAGCTTCTTTTAGGATTTTTTGAGAAGTAGGTAACCCTATACCATATATATAAGTGAGACCTATCTCAACTCTTTTTTCCTTTGGTAGGTCAATACCTGCTATTCTTGCCATTAAAATTTACACCTCCTGAGTATCTAATGGATAAAGATTTATTTATATTTATTATATAAAGTTTTAAAGTCAGCAGAATATATAAAATATTTTGCTGCAGCCGCACTTTAAAACATGATTAGCGTAAAATTTACATTATAAAATATCAATTTAGCACATTATTTGTTCTATCTATATAATATACATTTTATACTTAGCCTCATTTTTAACTAATTTATCCCTGTTTTTGTTTATGCTTAGGGTTTTCACATATAACCATTACTCTTCCCTTTCGCTTTATGATCTTACATTTTTCACACATAGGCTTAACTGATGGCCTTACTTTCATCGCTAACCCTCCCCTCAATCACTTTGCCCTCCAGGTTATTCTTCCCCTAGTTAGATCATATGGGGAAAGTTCTACTGTAACCTTGTCACCTGGAAGTATTCTTATAAAATTCATTCTCAATTTACCCGATATATGTGCCAATATTTTATGTCCGCTCTCTAATTCTACTTCAAACATTGCATTGGGCAAAGCCTCCAAGACAGTACCCTGCATTTCAATAACATCATCTTTTGACATAAGGTAATCAAACCTCCTTGTTATTGCTGACTGCGAAACCATTCTTTAATATCACTTCTAGTATATTATAAAGATAATATTATACTCTTTTAATTTACATTAGTCAATACTCCATTATTGAATACTTCAAAAATGAATTTTTACACTACACCTGTAGCAACAATAATCACTCAACTTCAACAATATTTCTGTCTACAGCCTCTTTGAAATTCTATCCAACCCTTCAATAGTTTATTCTACATTTCACCAACTTATCATATAATGCCTCATAACTAGACAATATAACCTTCTAGAACATTTTTATTTGTGAATATCTTTCAAAACATCTTTTATATTCTGAAAAACTTGATCTATTTCACCAGTCCCATTCACTGTAGAAAGTACATCCTGGGCTTCATAATAGTCAATCAAGGGTTCAGTCTGCTTGTCATACACATCCAACCTACTTTTAACAGTGGCTTCGGTATCATCTTTCCTCTGTACAATGTCATTATGACACACATCACATTTTCCCTCTACTTTAGGTGGATTAAATTTTATATGATAGCTTGCACCACAAGATGGGCAAACCCTTCTTCCCGTTATCCTATTAAGAATCAAGTCTTTAGGAACATCAATAAGAAGAGCTACATCTATCCTTCCCCCTGTATTACTCAGAAATAAATCTAAAGCTTTGGCTTGAGTTACTGTCCTTGGAAATCCATCTAGCAAAAACCCTTTTTTACAGTCATCCACAGCCAATCTATTTTTCATCATACTTATAGTAATTTCATCAGGTACTAATTTTCCTTCATCTAAATATTTTTTAGCCTCAACCCCAAGGGAAGTTTTTTCTGAAATATTCTTTCTAAATATATCACCAGTAGATATATGTGGTATAAAATACCTCTCGCTGATAAATTTAGCCTGAGTTCCCTTTCCTGCTCCCGGAGGTCCTAATAAGATTATCTTCAAATAGCATCATCTCCAAAATAATTTATTAATTCAAAAATCCACGATAATGACGCACTAACAGCTGGGATTCTATCTGCCTTACAGTCTCAATAGCAACATTCACTATGATAAGCAATCCTGTTCCACCAAAATATATACCTTTAAAATTAGTATAGGTTTCTGCTATTATAGGTGATATAGCCACTATGCCGGCAAAAGCTCCTCCTAAAAATGATACTCTAGCCAAAACCCTTTCTATGAATATGGTTGTTGGTTCTCCTGGTCTTATTCCCGGTATAAACCCAGATGATTTATTCATATTCTCAGCCATTTCCTCCGGCTTAAGAGTAACTTCGGTATAAAACCAAGTGAAAAAAATTGTCAATAAGAAATACAGCACCGAATATTGCCAATTGCTCTCTTTAAATGGACTAAATGAGCTTACTGTTATAAAGTTATTAAAAGCAGAATCAGGCCAAAACTGACCTATAGTAGCTGGAAACTGCATAACCGATATGGCAAATATAATTCCAATAACAGCTGCTCCATTTACATTAATGGGGATATGCGTTGACTGTCCCTTATACATTCTACCACCATTGGTTTTGCCAGCATATTGTATTGGGATTCTTCTTTCAGCCAAACTCATGAGTACAACTGCTATAAACAGTATAATTATTGCCGCTCCAAATCCTATTAATTCCACAAAATTAACCGTTCCAACTTGCTGAAGATTAAATATACTGGATACAGCAGACGGAAACCTCGAAATAATATTTACAAATATTATAAGAGAAATTCCGTTTCCAATGCCATGCTCCGTGATTCTATCACCAAGCCACATGAGAAAAGTCGATGCCACAGTTACAGTAAATATTATCATAATTATATTTATTTTATTAGATGGATCTACCAGCGCACCAGCTCTACTTATTATAGCATATATGCTAAAGCCTTGAATTACTCCAAGTGGTATTGATGCATATCTTGTATATTCCTGTATTTTCTTTCTTCCTTCCTCTCCCTCTTTAGACAATTGTTCTAAACGAGGTATAGCAACTGTAAGCAATTGAAATATAATGGAGGAATTGATAAAAGGGATAACTCCCATAGCAAATATACTAAATCTGCTAAATGCACCTCCTGCTAAAAGATCATAGAATCCAAATAACGATCCATTTTGAGTTAAATTAGTCAATTTAGTGGTATCAATCCCTGGAACAGGAATAAAATTACCCAACCTAAATACTACTACCATAAGTATAGTAAATATCAATCTCTTTCTAAGTTCAGGAACCTTCCAAGCATTACGTAAGGTCGATAGCACCTTATATCACCTCTACTTTTCCTCCAGCCGCTTCTATCTTTTCTGCTGCAGTTTTTGTAAATTTAGCTGCTTTTACCGTGAGCTTCTTTTTAAGCTCGCCATTTCCAAGTACCTTCAATCCATCTTTTGATCCTCTTATAATTCTCTTTTCTAAAAGTAATTCCGGTGTAACTTCTGTCCCATCTTCAAATATATTCAATCGTTCAACATTCAATTCAAAATACTCTTTTGCAAATATATTAGTGAAGCCCCTTTTAGGAAGTCTTCTATAAAGTGGCATTTGTCCGCCTTCAAATCCTATTCTCACTCCACCGCCAGATCTGGCTTTTTGACCTTTTTCACCTTTTCCGGCATTTCTTCCAAAACCTGAACCAGTACCTCTTCCAATTCTTTTACGTGATTTTCTTGAGCCTTCTGCTGGTTTTAACTCATGAAGTTTCATTTATACTTACACCTCCTCTGTACTATGCTTCTTCCACATCTAAAAGATAGCTAACTTTTTTGATCATGCCTCTTATCTGAGGAGTATCCTCTTGCTCTACAATCTTCCCTATTTTCTTTAATCCAAGAGCATTAACAGTAGCAATGTGATCTTTTTTTCTGCCTATTAAACTTTTCTTTAAAGTTATTTTAAGTTTAGCCAAGGTCATTCCCTCCTAACCTAAAATCTCTTCGACAGTTTTACCTCTAAGACTAGCTATATGTTCTGCTGTCTTTAGTTTTGATAAACCATCAATAGTAGCATTTACCATATTTCGTGGATTATTAGAACCCACTGATTTTGCTCTAACATCCTTTAATCCCGCAAGTTCAAGCACCGCTCTAGAAGGTCCACCTGCTATAATTCCAGTACCTTCAGGTGCTGTCATTATAAATACTTTTCCTGTTCCAAATTGACCTGTTATGTCGTGTGGCACTGTTGTACCGAAAATTGGTACATCAATTAAATTCTTTTTTGCATCTTCTATTCCTTTTCTAATTGCTTCGGGTATTTCTATAGATTTTCCCGTTCCCACTCCTACATGGCCATTTTCGTCGCCCACTACAACTAGAGCACTAAATCTAAAGTTTCTACCACCTTTAACAACTTTAGCAACTCTATTTATAAATACAACTTTTTCTTTAAGATTTAAAGTGCTAGGATCAATTCTCATTTACTTCCCTCCTCTTTTAAAATTCCAATCCAGCTTCTCTTGCTCCATCAGCTAAATTTTGTACTCTTCCATGGTATACATATCCACCTCTGTCAAAAACAACTCTTTTAATTCCTTTTTCCATAGCCTTTTTTGCTATAGCTTCTCCAACAACTTTTGCTGCTTCTTTATTACTCCCTATACCTTGAAAATCCTTATCCAAACTTGAAGCAGAAACTAGAGTTGCTCCCTTTATATCATCTATTATTTGAGCATATATATTCTTATCACTTCTGTATACCGAAAGTCTTGGTCTTTCAGTTGTTCCAAAAATCTTTTTACGAACTTTAAGATGACGTTTTTCCCTCAACTTTTTTCTATCATCTTTTTTAAACATAAGGTTCACTCCTTTCTACTACTTCTTACCAGTTTTCCCTTCTTTACGCCTTATAACTTCATCTTCATATTTAATACCTTTTCCTTTATAAGGCTCAGGTTTTCTCCATGATCTTATATTTGCCGAAACATACCCTACTAATTCCTTGTCAATACCTTTAACTACAATTTTTGTAGCAGCCGGTGTCTCAAAAGTTATGCCTTCAATTGATTCTATTTCAACTGGATGGGAATATCCTAAATGTAGAACTAATTTTTTACCCTGTAATTGAGCTCTATATCCAACACCTACTAATTCCAGCGTTTTTGAATATCCCTCAGTTACGCCAATAATCATATTATTTATCAATGCTCTTGTAAGTCCATGCAGAGCTTTAGTTTGTTTTTCATCATCATTTCTCTTACATATTACTGTATTGTCTTCCAAAGTTATATTTATGTCTTTTCTCATAGCTTTAACAAGCTGGCCCTTAGGCCCTTTTACAGTAACAACGTTATCTGGCGTTACTGTAACGGTGACACCACTTGGAACAGCTATTGGAAGCCTTCCTATTCTTGACATCATTACACCTCCTGTATTACTCATAGGTTGGTAACAACTATCGTCGATCGTTGCTACTCTTTTTATATTCCACATAAATCTTATCTCACATTAAAATGAACTACCATATGTAGCATAGTACTTCTCCGCCCACACCTAATTTTCTTGCTTCTTTATCAGTAACAATCCCTCGGGAAGTGGATATCACTGCAATTCCAAGACCATTTAACACTTTAGGGATTTCTTCCTTTCTGCAATAAACTCTTAACCCTGGTTTAGATATCCTCTTGAGTCCAGTTATAACTCTCTCTTTATTTTTACCATATTTCATGGAAAATCTTATCATATTAACAGAACCATCCGCATATTCCTCTATATCCTTTATATATCCTTCTTGAAGCATTATATTCAATATTTCCTTCTTAATAACTGAAGAAGGTACTTCTACCACCTCATGCCTAACAACATTTGCATTTCTTATACGTGTAAGTAAATCTGCTATAGGATCAGTCATTACCATTTATTGTGCCTCCTTTCATCAATAACTAACATTTTACCAACTTGCTTTTCTACATCCAGGTATTTCACCCTTATATGCCAATTCTCTAAAACATATACGACATATACCATATTTCTTAAGTACTGCATGGGGCCTACCACATATTCTGCATCTTGTATAGGCTCTAGTTGCATACTTAGGTTGTTTCTTCCATTTCTCTATTAAAGCTTTACGTGCCATATTTTTCCCTCCTTATCTTTGAGCAAATGGCATCCCGAGGAATTTAAGTAATTCCCTTGCTTCTTCATCAGTATTAGCCGTAGTAACAAAGACTACATCCATGCCCCTTACTTTATCTATTTTATCATACTCTATCTCAGGAAATATTAACTGTTCTTTAATTCCCAATGAATAATTTCCTCTGCCATCAAAAGATTTATCCGAAACTCCCGAAAAATCTCTAACTCTAGGCAGTGCAACATTTATTAATTTATCTGCAAACTCATACATATACTGCTTCCTCAAAGTAACTTTACATCCTATAGGCATATTTTCTCTTATCTTAAAATTTGCTATGGATTTCTTCGCTCTAGTCAATACTGGCTTTTGACCCGTAATTATAGCAAGATCATTTACTGCTGATTCTAAGACTTTCGGATTGTCTTTGGCTTCTCCTACACCCATATTAATAACCACTTTTTCAAGTCTTGGTACTTGCATAACATTGGTATATTTAAACTTCTCCATTAAAGCAGGAGCTACTTCTTTTTTATATTTTTCCTGTAATCTCGAACTCATATTTTTGCCCTCCTTTCAAAGATTAGAATGTTTCTCCGCACTTTTTACATACTCTTACCTTTGTTCCATCTTCCAATATTTTATGACTTATTCTAGTCACATTTTTACACTTGTCACAGTACAACATAACCTTAGAGCTGTATATGGGAGCTTCTTTATGAATTATACCACCTTCCATATTCTGCTTATTTGGTTTTTGATGTTTTGAAACTATATTGACACCCTTGACAATAACTTTTCCCACTTTAGGCATCACTGACAGAACTTCTCCTGTCTTTCCTTTGTCTTTACCTGATATTACCATAACCGTATCCTTTTTTCTAACATGCACTTTTGCCATTATAGCCACCTCCTCATCTATAAAACTTCAGGCGCTAACGATAATATTTTCGTAAAATCTTTATCCCTTAGCTCTCTTGCAACTGGTCCGAATATACGAGTCCCTCTTGGCTGCTTATCATCTTTTATTATAACAGCAGCATTTTCATCAAATTTTATATATGAACCGTCTGTTCTTCTAAGTCCTCTCACAGATCTCACAATAACAGCCCTCACAATTTCTCCTTTTTTAACAACACCGCCTGGTGTTGCATTTTTAACACTGGCAACTATTATATCGCCGATATTTCCCCATTTTCTATTGGAGCCGCCTAAAACTCTTACACACATAATTTCCTTAGCACCGGAATTATCTGCAACTTTCAATAATGTCTGTTGTTGAATCATTGAAAACCCTCCTTTCAGCTATTCTACTATTTAGCCTTTTCCACTATTTCTACAAGTCTCCATCTTTTATCTTTAGATAAAGGTCTTGTTTCCATTATCAATACTCTATCATTATTTTTAGCTTCATTTTTTTCATCATGAGCCTTAAATTTAGTAGTTCTGTTGACTGTTTTACCATATAACGGATGACGAACTTTTGTCTCAACTGCAACTACTATAGTCTTATCCATTTTATCGGAAATAACTCTTCCTACTCTTGTCTTTCTATATCCTCTTTCCACAGAATAAACCTCCTTTCAGCCTACTGTTCTAACGATCTTAGTTCTTCTTCTCTGAGAATGGTTTTAATTTGGGCTATAGACTTTTTAACTTCCTTTATCCTCATGGGATTTTCCAGCTGGCCTGTAGCTAATTGAAATCTCAAATTAAACAATTCAGATTTAAGATCCAGTACCTTAGCTTGTAAATCTTGAGGACTGTTTTCTCTCAATTCTTTCAATTCTCTAGCCTTCATTGCTTTCACCACCCACTTCTTCAAAATCTTTTCTTGTGACGAACTTAGTTTTTATAGGCAATTTATGTGATGCAAGTCTCATTGCTTCTCTTGCTATTTCTTCAGATACACCTGACAATTCAAACAATACTCTGCCTGGCTTAACAACTGCCACCCAATATTCCGGTGCTCCTTTACCAGAACCCATACGTGTCTCAGCAGGTTTTTGAGTAATTGGCTTATCTGGGAAAATCTTTATCCAAAGTTTTCCTCCTCTTTTTATATATCTATTTATAGCTACTCTGGCTGCTTCTATTTGGCTAGCAGTTATCCACGCACATTCTGTAGCCTGTATAGCATAATCACCATATGCTATAAAGTTGCCCCTTGTAGCTTTGCCTTTCATTCTACCACGCTGCACTTTACGATGCTTAACCCTTTTAGGCATTAACATAATCCTATTCCTCCTTCCTATGCATTAGCTTTTTTCTTATCCTCAACAGATTTTTTAGTTGGAAGTATCTCTCCTTTATATACCCATACTTTTACACCAATTTTCCCATATGTTGTATCTGCCTCTGCAAATCCATAATCTATATCAGCTCTTAATGTCTGAAGCGGAATTGTTCCATCATGGTAGGATTCAGCTCTTGCAATTTCAGCTCCCCCAAGCCTACCGGAACATGTAATTTTGACTCCCTTAACACCAGATTTCATTGATCTCTGTATAGTTTGCTTCATAGCTCTTCTAAAAGATATTCTCTTTTCCAGCTGTAGTGCTACATTTTCTGCCATAAGCTGGGCATCAGCTTCTGCAACTTTTACTTCAACTATATTTATCAATATAGTTTTACCTTCAACTATTTTCTGAAGCTGAGATTTTAAAGCTTCAATCCCTTGACCGCCTTTACCTATTATCATTCCAGGTTTAGCTGTAAATATATTTAATTTAACTCTTTTAGCTGCTCTTTCAATCTGAATTTTTGAAACTCCAGCTACAGCAGTTTTTTTCTTTACAAATGTCCTAATTTTATTATCTTCAATCAGATTATCTGCAAAATTTTTTTTATCTGCATACCATTTAGCATCCCAGTCTTTAATTACACCAACTCTTAAGCCATGTGGATGTACTTTCTGTCCCATCTAGTTCCCTCCTTTTTACTCTCTTTCCTTAACTATTAAAGTTATGTGACTGCTTCTTTTATTTATTCTAAATGCTCTTCCCTGAGCATGTGCTTGAAATCTCTTTAACGTTGGACCCTCGCAGGCATACGCTTCTGAAATATACAAATTATCCTTATCTAAATCCAAATTATTCTCTGCATTTGCAACTGCCGATTTCAAAAGCTTATTGACCACTACCGCTCCATCTTTTGGAGTATATTTCAATATGGCAAAAGCCTCATTTACATTTTTTCCTCTAATTAAATCAAGTACAATTCCTACTTTCATTGAGGACATTCTTACGTATCTAGCTATAGCCTTAGCTTCCATTTGTACACTACCTCCTTCCTAGTCCCCTATTGTTGAGCAACACTAGTTGTCTTTTCAGTCTTATCAACTTTTTCAGCAGAGTGTCCTCTGTATGTTCTGGTTAATGCAAATTCCCCTAATTTATGTCCAACCATATCTTCTGATATATACACTGGGACATGTTTCCTTCCATCATGCACTGCTATAGTATGGCCTATCATCTGAGGAAATATCGTTGAACTTCTCGACCATGTCTTTATAACCTTTTTTTCACCATTTTTATTTAACTCATTTATCTTCTTTAAAAGTGATTCCTGTACATAAGGTCCCTTTTTAACTGATCTACTCACTTTTTAGCCTCCCTTCATAAAATATATAACTAATTATGAAACTATTTTTATATTAAAATAAGCAATAAATTAAACCAGTGAAGAGAATGTACATTCTCTTCAAACTATTTACTATTTCTCCCTTTTACCATAAGTTTATCTGAATATTTATTATGCTTTCTGGTTTTAAATCCAAGAGCAGGTTTCCCCCAAGGAGTAAGTGGTCCTGGGTGTCCTACTGGTGCTTTACCTTCACCACCACCATGTGGATGGTCATTAGGATTCATTACAGAACCTCTGACTGTTGGCCTTATTCCCATATGTCTTTTTCTTCCTGCCTTACCTATGTTGACTATCTCATGAGTTAAATTGGAAACTGTTCCTATAGTCGCTCTACATTCTATTCTTACATGTCTCATCTCACCGCTTGGAAGTCTCAATGTAGCATACTTGCCTTCCTTAGCCATAAGTTGTGCAGAGGCACCTGCAGATCTTACAAGCTGTGCTCCTTTCCCAACTTGTAATTCTACGTTGTGAATTATCGTACCAACAGGTATATTTGAGAGTGGAAGACAATTTCCAATCTTTATATCCGCATCCGATCCAGATACTATTATATCTCCAACCTTTAAACCCACTGGAGCTATTATGTATCTTTTTTCTCCGTCCACATAGGCTACAAGAGCTATAAATGCTGATCTATTAGGATCATATTCTATTGTAGCTACCTTCGCTGGTATTCCATCCTTATTCCTTTTAAAATCTATTACTCTATATTTTTGTTTTGTACCGCCACCTATATGGCGAACTGTTATTTTACCGTGAGCATTTCTACCACCGCTTCTCTTTAAAGCCACTAGAAGTGATTTCTCTGGCATATCTGTAGTTATCTCCTCAAATGCATTTACTGTCATATGTCTTCTTGAAGGTGTGGTAGGCTTAAATCCTTTAATTGCCATAACGGTATTCCCTCCCTTTTTTCGCTTATCTGGATTTCTCCAATAACTGCTTCATTCATTGCTTTATTTACTGCTGCATTCCTTCAAAAAATTCTATAGTCTTACTGTCTTCTGTAAGTTTAACAATGGCCTTCTTATAATCAGGTCGTTTTCCAATATGAACACCAACTCTTTTTTTCTTTCCCACATATCTTGCTGTATTTACAGTTTCAACAGTCACATCAAATACATCTTCTACAGCCTTTTTTATCATTAATTTATTGGCATGTATATCAACTATAAAGGTATATTTTTTATCATTCATGCAGCCCATGCTTTTTTCTGTTATAACAGGTCTTTTTATGATATCATAATTAGTATATTTCATTATGCATACACCTCCTCAATCTTTGATACAGCATCCTTAGTTATCATAAGTTTGTCAAATTTTAATATATCATACACGTTTAAATTATTAACAGGAATAACTGATACTCCTGGTATATTTCTCGCTGATCTGTATACATTTTGATTTGATTCAACTGTAACAATCAATGTTTTTTTTGCGTCAAATACATTCAACAATTTTACTATTTCCTTTGTTTTTGGAACATCTATCTCCAAATTATCCAGGACTACCATTTCGTTCTCTTCAACCTTACTGGATAAAGCTGATTTCATAGCTACTTTTCTAACTGATTTTGGAACTGAAATTCTATAATCCCTTGGCTTCACTGCAAAAACTATACCACCGTGAATCCACTGAGGAGCTCTTATAGATCCCTGCCTTGCTCTACCAGTTCCTTTTTGTCTCCAAGGTTTAATTCCACCGCCAGAAACTTCAGCTCTAGTTTTCGCTGACTGTGTTCCCTGTCTCTTATTTGCAAGTTGTGCTACCACTACTTGATGGAGAGCATATTGATTCACTCTAGTTCCAAATACATTATCTGATAATTCAAATTCTCCAATTTTTTGTCCTTCTTTATTAAATAATCCTACATTAGGCATTCTGCATCCTCCTTTCTATTAAAATCAAGCCTTAACAGTATTTCTTATCATTACAAAACTTTTATTAGGCCCTGGTATTCCACCTTTTATTAAAATAACATTTTTTTCAGGAATAACTTTCGCAACTTGTAAATTTAATACCGTGACATTTTTATTGCCCATATGTCCCGGCATTTTCATATTTTTAAAAGTTCTAGATGGATCAGACGAAGCTCCCATCGAACCAACAGCCCTATGAAATTTTGAACCATGTGACATTGGCCCCCTTTGAGCATTCCATCTTCTTATAGTACCCTGAAATCCCTTACCTTTTGAAACTCCTGACACATCTACCTTATCACCTTCAACAAATACATCTACCTTTATTTCCTGTCCGGTTTCATATTTGTCTGCATCATCAACTTTAAACTCTTTTATAAATCTTTTTAGCGGAACACCTGCTTTAGCAAAATGACCCCTTAACGGTTTGTTAACAAGCTTTTCTCTTATATCATTAAATCCCACCTGTATAGCATTATATCCATCTTTTTCTACTGTTTTTTTCTGAACAACTACACAAGGACCTGCTTCAATAACTGTAACAGGAATTACCTTCCCACTTTCATCAAATATCTGGGTCATTCCGAGTTTTTTACCCAGTATAGCCTTCTTCATTTAAATACACCTCCTAAACGTATTAGCGGATCGCATAAACGGTCATAATAGTCAGTAATAATTCTTAATTTATAATTTAATCTCTATATCTACGCCCGCCGGTAAGTCCAATCTCATCAAAGCATCAACAGTTTTAGGTGATGGACTTATTATATCTATAAGCCTTTTGTGAGTCCTTATCTCAAACTGTTCTCTTGAATCCTTATATTTATGTGGAGCCCTTAAGATTGTAACTACATCTTTTTCAGTCGGCAGTGGTACTGGTCCCGCTACCTTTGCTCCCGTGGATTTAGCAGTTTCCACTATTCTCTCAGATGATTGATCCAATATGGTATGATCAAAAGCCTTCAATCTTATTCTTATTTTCTGTTTTGCCATTATTATTTCCCTCCTTTTCATGCACGCTATGCTCCTTACGTACAACAGCGGACACATTCTGTAAACTGTACCAGGCGTTTCATTTAATTTACGCAAAGTGACCTTTTACAAAAGCACCGTCACCTGGTTCAAGACCATGGCATACTCAATCAAGAATTACCCGGAAGTCCGGCAACCTCTTGCTTCATCGCTGTTATAACATCACAACCACTTAATTATACAATAAATTTCTATTTCTGACAAGTGACAAATATAAAATTTATAAAGAAGGGAAGGGCATTTATATACCCTTTCCTTCTTTGTTAAAAAACTACAGTAATTTACACCTATTACTCAACTATTTTAGTTACGACACCAGAACCAACTGTTCTTCCGCCTTCTCTTATTGCAAACCTCAACCCTTCATGCATTGCTACCGGTGTTATGAGTTCTACATTCATATCTATATGGTCTCCAGGCATTACCATCTCTACTCCTTCCGGAAGTGCAATGGTCCCCGTTACATCTGTGGTCCTAAAATAAAACTGCGGCCTGTATCCATTGAAAAACGGTGTGTGCCTCCCACCCTCTTCTTTCTTAAGTACATATACCTGACCTACAAATTTCTTGTGCGGGTGTACTGTACCTGGTTTCGCAAGTACCTGACCTCTCTCTACTTCATTCCTCTGTATACCTCTCAGAAGTACACCTATGTTGTCTCCTGCCATTGCCTGGTCAAGCAGCTTCCTGAACATCTCTACTCCTGTACATACTGTCTTCTTCTTCTCCTCTTGAAGTCCTACTATCTCCAGTTCGTCTCCTATTTTTAATACTCCACTCTCTACTCTTCCTGTCGCTACTGTCCCTCTTCCTGTAATTGTGAATATATCCTCTATTGGCATCAAGAATGGTTTGTCTGTCGGTCTATCAGGTGTCGGTATATAATTGTCAACTGCATCCATCAGCTCATATATACATTTCGTCGCTTCTGCATCATCCGGATTCTCCAGTGCCTTAAGTGCACTGCCTACTATTATTGGTACTTCATCTCCCGGAAATCCATATTCACTTAAAAGATCCCTTACTTCCATCTCTACTAATTCCAGTAACTCAGGATCATCCACCTGATCTGCCTTATTTAAAAATACTACTATATGCTGTACTCCTACCCTGCTTGCCAGTAGTATATGTTCCCTTGTCTGCGGCATTGGACCATCTGCAGCACTCACTACCAATATTGCTCCATCCATCTGTGCTGCACCTGTTATCATGTTCTTTACATAATCTGCATGCCCTGGACAGTCTACATGTGCATAGTGTCTCTTATCTGTCTCATATTCCACATGCGCTGTATTTATCGTTATTCCTCTCTCTTTCTCCTCTGGAGCTTTATCTATCTCATCATACTTTGTTGCCGATGCCTTCCCCTCTTTCGCTAATACCATGGTTATTGCTGCTGTCAATGTTGTCTTACCATGATCTACATGCCCTATCGTTCCTATATTTACGTGCGGTTTCGTCCTTTCAAACTTCTCTTTTGACATTATTCTTCCTCCTAACAAATAACATATTAATTAAATTAACTATTTCTCTCTCCTGTAATTTTCTCTTGAATACTCTTTGGTACTTCTTCATAATGATCAAATGTCATAGTATAGACACCTCTACCCTGTGTTCTTGATCTAAGTGAAGTAGCATATCCAAACATTTCAGAAAGCGGAACAAAAGATTTTATAATTTCAGCTCCTGCTCTAGGAGTCATACCTTCAATTCTTCCCCTTCTGGAATTTATATCACCCATTACATCTCCCATATATTCTTCTGGAACTGTAACTTCAACTCTCATCATTGGTTCAAGCAAAACCGGATCTGCTTTATTCATAGCATTCTTAAAGGCCATAGATGCAGCAATCTTAAAGGCCATTTCTGAGGAATCCACATCATGATATGAACCATCATACAACTTAACTTTAAAGTTTATAACAGGATATCCTGCAATTACACCACTTTCTGCAGCCTCTTGAATTCCGTTGTCAATTGGCGCAATATATTCCTTTGGAATAGTTCCTCCCACAATGGCATTTTCAAATGCATATCCTTCCTCTGAAGGCGACATCTCTATCCAGCAATGACCATATTGACCATGTCCCCCTGATTGTCTTATGAATTTACCTTCTGCCTTAACTGTTTTTTTAATAGTTTCCTTATATGCAACCTGAGGTTTACCTACATTACAATCCACTTTAAATTCTCTCTGCAGCCTATCCACAATTATCTCCAAGTGAAGTTCTCCCATACCTGCTATAATGGTCTGACCCGTTTCTTGATCTGTATAAGTCTTAAATGTCGGATCCTCTTCTGCAAGTTTTGCAAGAGCTATTCCCATTTTTTCCTGACCAGCTTTGGTCTTAGGTTCTATTGCCACATCTATAACTGGATCAGGAAACTCCATACTTTCAAGTACAATTGGATTATCTTCATCACAGAGAGTATTACCTGTAGTAGTATCCTTCAGTCCTACTATAGCTCCAAGATCTCCTGCCCGGAGTTCATCAACTTCCTGTCTATGATTAGAATGCATCTTTACAAGTCTCGCAATTCTTTCTTTTTTACCTTTTGTAGAATTATATACATAAGTACCACTTTTCATAATTCCTGAATAAACTCTCGTAAAGGCCAATCTTCCTACAAATGGATCTGTAGCAATTTTAAATGCAAGTGCAGACAACGGCTCATTGTCATCAGCTTTTCTCTCAATTTCCTCACCGCTTTCAGGATCATTTCCTTTTACAGGTGGTATATCAAGAGGTGATGGCATAAAATCAACTACTGCATCTATCATTGGCTGTACACCTTTATTTTTATATGATGATCCACATAAAACTGGTACCAGTTCATTTGCAATAACACCTTTTCTAATCCCAGCTATCAACTCTTCATTTGTCAATTCCTCTCCATCTAAATATTTCATCATCAGATCTTCGTCGAGCTCAGCCACTGCTTCAATCAATTGGGTCCTATACTCTTCTGCCTTATCTTTCAATTCATCAGGTATAGCAACTTCATCCATTACTGTTCCCAAATCATCTTCATATATTATTGCCTCATTTTTTATAAGATCTACTATACCTTTAAATTCATCTTCTGCACCTATTGGAATTTGAACAGGTACTGCATTACAATGGAGTCTATCCCTCAAAGTGTTTATACACATATAAAAATCTGCACCTATTGAATCCATCTTATTTACGTAAACTAATCTTGGTACTCCATAATTATCTGCCTGTCTCCAGACAGTTTCTGTCTGTGGTTCAACTCCGCTCTTAGCGTCTAAAACAGTAACTGCACCGTCAAGTACTCTAAGTGATCTCTCAACTTCTACAGTAAAATCCACGTGCCCTGGTGTATCTATTATATTTATTGCATATCCTTTCCATTTACAAAAAGTAGCCGCTGAAGTTATAGTTATTCCTCTTTCTTGCTCTTGTGCCATCCAATCCATAGTCGCTTCGCCATCATGTACTTCGCCTATTTTATGAGTTCTTCCTGTATAGAAAAGTATACGCTCCGTAGTAGTAGTTTTTCCAGCATCTATGTGTGCCATTATTCCTATGTTACGGAATTTCTCTAGCGGATATTCTCTTCCCACTTAATTTTCCTCCTCGCAAGTGTAAATTTAAAATTCTATAAAACTGCTTTAGTAAAAATACCAAAACAGTTTTTTATATTAATATCTATAATGTGCAAAAGCCTTATTGGCTTCAGCCATTTTATGAGTATCTTCCCTCTTCTTAACGGCTGCACCTGTATTGTTCGCTGCATCCATCAATTCTGAAGCAAGTCTTTCTCTCATATATTTTTCTCCTCGTTTTCTTGATGCTATAAGCAGCCATCTTATCCCCAAAGTCTGCCTTCTCTCCGGTCTAACTTCTATTGGGACCTGATATGTTGCACCACCAATTCTTCTTGCTTTTACCTCTAGAAGAGGCATTATATTGTTCATGGCTGCCTCAAAAACTTCCATAGGTTCCTTATTGGTTTTTTTAGCAATTATGTCAAAGGCACTATAGCATATCTTTTGAGCTACCCCTTTTTTACCATTTTCCATTATATTATTTATTAACTTTGTAATAACCTTACTATTGTATACTGGATCTGGTAATACATCCCTTTTTCCTATATGTCCTTTTCTTGCCACTTTTCTTCCCTCCTTAACAATTAAAATTTAAGTTCATCGGTACTCGACTATAAATAGCCGTAAAGTGCTTTGTACTTCTGCAAAATTTCATAAAATATATATAAACGCTGAAGACATTGCACTAACTCCATCAACCTAATTTATTGAAATTATTTTTGTTTTGGTTTTTTAGCACCGTATTTTGATCTTGCCTGCAATCTGTCAGTAACTCCTGCTGAATCCAGTGTTCCTCTAACTATGTGATATCTAACACCTGGAAGATCTTTAACTCTTCCTCCTCTTATGAGTACAACACTGTGTTCTTGTAAGTTATGTCCTATACCTGGTATATATGCACTTACCTCATAACCATTTACCAGTCTAACCCTTGCAACTTTTCTAAGTGCAGAATTTGGCTTCTTAGGAGTGGTAGTTTTTACTACTGTACAAACTCCTCTTTTCTGTGGACATTCTTTTAATGCTGGTGCTGTTGATTTTGTGCTTATTGTCTTTCTGCCTTTTCTAACTAATTGGCTTATTGTTGGCATGTTTACACCTCCTTCTAAAAATAGATAAATTATTAATAAAGTCACAATTTATATTAATTACTATTGAAAGCTTTTTTATACTATAAAATTAATCCTTTAATATAGCTGCTGTAGCGGCACCTACATCTATTCCACACATTTTTCCTAATTTTTTCATGGTGTCTACATAAATTACTTCCTGGGAATTATCATCAATTAATACTTTTACTGACTGTATAAGTTTATCATCAGCATCTTTAGCTATATATACAGTTTTAGCTTTATTATTTTTTATAGCTTTAACTGTCTGCTTTACACCAACAACTTTATTTCCTGCAAGCCTGTAAATCATTATTTCCATTCCCTCCTAATAATAATTTGAGGGACAAGGTATGTTAAAACCTTGTCTCTTTAAAAACATACAGATGTATTTTATCATTTTAGTATTATTATGTCAATAATTATCAAGCTTCTTGTTGATTCTCTAATTTTTGATCCGCAGATTCATTTTCAGTATTGATTTTTATAGATCTATACCTAGTCATTCCAGTTCCCGCAGGTATAAGTTTACCTATAATTACATTTTCCTTCAATCCTAAAAGCGGATCCGTCTTACCTTTTATAGCTGCATCTGTAAGGACTCTTGTAGTTTCCTGGAATGAAGCCGCCGAAAGAAATGATTCTGTTGCCAAAGCCGCTTTGGTTATACCCAAAAGTGCTACCCTTCCCTGAGCAGGCTTTCCACCATTTGCTTCAACTTTAGCATTTTCATCTTCAAAATCAAACATATCAATCATAGTTCCAGGCAATAATTCTGTATCTCCCGAATCTTCTATCTTAATCTTTCTTGTCATTTGCCTTATCACCACTTCAAGATGTTTATCATTTATGTCAACGCCCTGTAGTCTATAAACTTTTTGGACTTCTGACAGAAGATAATTTTTAACGCCCTGAACTCCTTTTATTCTCAATATATCATGAGGATTCACAGACCCTTCTGTTATTTCATCGCCAGCACTTATTACATCGCCATTTGACACTTTAAGTCTCGATCCAAATGGTATATCATAGACTACTTCTTCTCCTGTACTCGTAATTACAGATACACTTCTCTTCTTTTTCGTTTCTTCCATCTTTACAGTTCCTGAAACCTCGCTTACTATTGCCAAACCTTTTGGTTTCCTAGCTTCAAATAATTCTTCAACCCTTGGAAGACCTTGAGTTATATCAGATCCAGCAACTCCACCAGTGTGGAAAGTTCTCATTGTAAGCTGTGTACCAGGTTCTCCTATACTCTGTGCCGCTATTATCCCCACTGATTCTCCAATATCAATTTTCTTGGCTGTAGCCATATTCATACCATAACACTTAGCACATACTCCATGTCGAGATCTGCAAGTAAATACGGATCTGATTTTTACTCTCTTTATACCCGCATCTTCTATTTTATGTGCCATTTCGGAATCCATGTAAGTGTTTCTTGATACCAACACATCGCCTGTTTTTGGATCCTTAATATCTTCTGCAGAATACCTTCCTGTAAGCCTTTCTGACAAACTCTCTATGACTTCATTTCCCTCTTTTATTTCTGTTATATCATAGCCTTCATGAGTACCACAATCTTCCTCTCTTACTATAACATCCTGACTCACATCTACGAGCCTTCTAGTAAGATATCCTGAATCTGCCGTCTTTAGAGCAGTATCTGCATTACCTTTTCTTGCACCATGGGTGGATATAAAATATTCAAGTACATCCAATCCTTCCCTGAAAGAGGATCTTATTGGAAGTTCTATTATCTTCCCCGAAGGATTTGCCATAAGTCCTCTCATACCTGCAAGCTGCTTAATCTGACTCTTAGATCCTCTTGCCCCTGAATCAGCCATCATAAATATCGGGTTAAATTTATCCAGATTATCCATCAGCGCATCAGCTACATCTTCCGTGGTTTTAGTCCATTTCTCTATTACTCTCTGATATCTCTCTTCTTCAGATATAAATCCTCTTCTGTACATTTTTTCTATCTTATCAACAGCCTGATCCGATTCATCCAGAAGTCTCTTTTTAGCATCAGGAACCACCATATCTGAAGTGGAAACAGTAATACCACTTATAGTTGAATAATGGTACCCTCTGGCTTTTATCTTATCGAGCATTATAGATGTCTGAGTAGCTCCATGTTTCATATAACATTTATTTATTATTTTACCTAGGTTTTTCTTAGCTACAAGAAAATCAATTTCTAATTTAAATTCATTTCCAGGTATACTTCTATCTACAAATCCTAAATCCTGCGGTATAGATTCATTAAATATTATTTTTCCAGGAGTAGTATCAATTATCCCACTAAAGTATTTTCCATCTTTAACTTTTTTCATCTTTACCTTTATCTTGGCATTAATGTCTATTTGCCTTAACTCATACGCCATTATCGCTTCTTCAGGTGAGCAGAACATCCTGCCTTCTCCCACAGCGCCATCTTTTTCCGCTGTTAGATAGTAGGATCCAAGTACCATATCCTGTGTAGGAACTACTACTGGTTTCCCATCTGAAGGTTTTAATATATTATGGGCAGCCAACATTAAAAATCTGGCTTCGGCTTGGGCTTCAACTGAAAGTGGGACATGTACTGCCATTTGATCACCATCAAAATCCGCATTGTATGCTGTACAAGCAAGTGGATGAAGTTTTATAGCTCTACCTTCTACAAGTACAGGTTGAAAGGCCTGAATTCCTAATCTATGGAGGGTTGGAGCACGATTTAAAAGTACTGGATGATCTGATATTACCTCTTCTAATACATCCCATACTTGAGTCTGAACTCTTTCCACCATCCTCTTAGCACTTTTAATATTATGGGCTAAACCACTTGCAACTAACTTTTTCATCACAAATGGTTTAAATAGTTCTAAAGCCATTTCCTTAGGCAACCCACATTGATACATTTTGAGCTCAGGTCCAACTACTATAACAGAACGTCCAGAATAATCCACACGTTTGCCAAGTAAATTCTGTCTAAATCTTCCCTGTTTTCCTTTAAGCATATCAGACAATGATTTTAATGGTCTGTTACCCGGTCCTGTCACCGGCCTTCCTCTTCTTCCATTATCTATAAGAGCATCCACTGCTTCCTGAAGCATTCTCTTTTCATTTCTTACTATTATATCCGGTGCTCCTAAATCCAATAATTTTTTGAGCCTATTATTTCTATTTATAACTCTTCTATAAAGATCATTTAAATCCGATGTGGCAAATCTTCCTCCATCTAACTGTACCATAGGTCTCAAATCCGGTGGTATTACAGGTATAACATCTATAATCATCCAATCTGGCTTATTGCCTGATTTCTTAAAAGATTCAACTACCTCAAGCCTTCTTATTATCCTTACCTTTTTTTGACCTGTGCTGTTTTTCAAATCTTCCTTTAATCCTGCAGATAGTTCATCAAGGTTTATTTCTTCCAGAAGCTTTTTGATAGATTCTGCTCCCATACCTGCAACAAAATTTTGTTCTCCATACTTATCTACGGCTTCCCTGTATTCTTTTTCTGTAAGGAGCTGTTTTTTTAAAAGCTGAGTTGCTTTTGGCTCTAAAACTACATATGATGCAAAATACAATACTTTTTCCAATGCTCTCGGTGACATATCCAAAATGAGTCCCATACGGGATGGTATTCCCTTAAAATACCATATATGCGATACTGGAGCCGCAAGTTCTATATGACCCATTCTTTCACGTCTAACTTTTGCCTTAGTTACCTCAACACCACATCTGTCACAAACTATGCCTTTGTATCTGATTCTCTTATATTTACCACAATGACATTCCCAGTCCTTAGTTGGTCCAAAAATTCTTTCACAAAACAAACCATCCCTCTCAGGCTTTAATGTCCTGTAATTTATTGTCTCAGGCTTTTTTACTTCACCTCTTGACCACTCTCTTATTTTCTCCGGTGAAGCTAAACCTATCTGTAGTGCATCAAAATTATTTAATTCAAACAAGGGTACATCCTCCCTTCCTAATGTTCATCATTAAAATCATCTATTCCCAGATCATCTAAATTCAAATCCTCATAATTCAAATCCAAGCCTTCGTCAGTGTCATTATTGGCATCCTCATCGTTGTTCTTCTCATCATTATCATCGTTCTCATTACCGTCGTTCTCATTACCGTGATCCTCTTGACTCTTTCTGTTGTAATTATCTTGAGACGATGCTGCAAAATCTTCATTTCCCTCTATATTAACATCCAAACTTTCCATTTCATCATCTACAGATTCTTTAAGTTTGATTTCCTCATTGTCATCATTTAATACTTTCACATCCAAGCATAGAGCCTGTAATTCTTTTATAAGTACTTTAAAGGATTCTGGTACACCAGGTTCTGGTATATTTTCACCCTTTACAATAGCTTCATAAGTTTTAACTCTTCCAACTACATCATCAGACTTAACTGTCAGTATTTCCTGAAGAGTATGTGCTGCACCGTATGCTTCCAAAGCCCATACTTCCATTTCTCCAAATCTCTGTCCTCCAAATTGCGCTTTACCGCCTAAAGGCTGCTGAGTTACAAGAGAATATGGTCCTGTGGATCTTGCATGAATCTTGTCATCAACTAAATGTGCCAATTTTAGAATGTACATATATCCTATGGTTATAGGCCGATTAAATGGTTCCCCTGTTCTACCGTCATATAATATTGTCTTCCCATCTTCTCTATAACCTGCTTTCTTGAGGCAGGCTATTATATCTTCTTCTCTTGCCCCATCAAAAACTGGTGTTGCTATATGCCACCCTAACTCACTGGCAGCCAACCCAAGATGGACTTCAAGCACCTGACCTATATTCATACGAGAAGGTACTCCAAGTGGATTTAAGCATATCTGCAAAGGTCTACCATCTGGTAAAAAAGGCATATCTTCCTCCGGCAGCACCCTGGATATAACACCTTTATTACCATGTCTACCTGCCATTTTATCTCCAACAGATATTTTACGTTTCTGAGCTATATAACATCTAACAAGCTTATTGACCCCCGGTGAAAGCTCATCTCCATTTTCTCTTGTAAATACTTTCACATCTACAATTATACCTGATTCACCATGAGGTACTCTAAGAGAAGTATCTCTTACTTCTCTGGCTTTCTCTCCAAATATAGCTCTCAAAAGCCTTTCTTCTGCCGTAAGTTCGGTTTCACCCTTAGGAGTTACTTTCCCCACTAGTATATCTCCGGCTCTCACTTCAGCACCTATTCTTATAATTCCTCTTTCATCTATGTCTTTTAATGCATCTTCTCCTACATTTGGTATATCTCTGGTAATTTCTTCAGGCCCAAGTTTTGTATCCCTGGCTTCAGATTCATATTCTTCAATATGGATTGAAGTAAATACATCCTTTTTTACCAGTTCTTCAGATATAAGCATGGCATCTTCGTAATTATATCCTTCCCAGGTAGTAAAACCCATTCTGATATTTTTACCAAGAGCTATTTCGCCTAGATCCGTGGATGGTCCATCCGCTAGAACTGTTCCCTTTTGAACAATTTCACCATTTTCAACTATAGGTCTCTGATTTATACATGTGCCCTGATTAGATCTTTGGAATTTGAGAAGTCTATAAATGTCTGTTCCTCCATCAGAATCCCTTTTTACCCTTATTTCATTGGCACATACATAAGAAACTACACCTGAATTTTTTGCTTTTGGAAGTACTCCTGAATCCACAGCTGCTTTATATTCAATACCTGTTCCCACAATGGGTGCCTGAGGTTTCAAAAGAGGTACCGCCTGTCTTTGCATGTTGGATCCCATAAGTGCACGGCTTGCATCATCATTTTCAAGAAATGGTATCATAGCAGTTGCAACTGAAACCAACTGTCTTGGAGATACATCCATATAATCAACATCTTCCGCTGGTACTACAATAACATCTTCCTTATCCCTAACCGTAATTCTGTTATCTATAAAACTGCCGTCCTCTTCTATAGGTTCATTCGCCCGTCCTATCAAATACTGATCTTCTTCATCTGCTGTCATATATACAATTTCATTGGTAACTCTTTTATTTTTTTTGTCTACTTTCCTATAAGGAGTTTCTATAAAACCATATTCATTAACTTTTGCATAAGATGCAAGAGAATTAATAAGTCCTATATTTGGGCCTTCTGGTGTCTCTATTGGACACATTCTTCCATAATGTGAATGGTGAACATCCCTCACCTCAAAGCCAGCTCTCTCTCTGGAAAGTCCCCCGGGTCCCAATGCTGATAATCTTCTTTTATGAGTAAGTTCTGAAAGTGGATTAGTCTGATCCATGAATTGAGAAAGCTGAGAGCTTCCAAAAAATTCTTTTATAGCTGCCGATACAGGCCTTATATTTATTAAAGCCTGAGGTGTTATAACCTCCTGATCCTGTATGGTCATTCTTTCTTTAACTACTCTCTCCATTCTTGAAAGACCTATTCTAAATTGATTTTGAAGTAATTCTCCTACTGATCTAAGTCTCCTATTCCCAAGATGATCTATATCATCGACATTGCCAATGCCATAAGTCAATCCTAACTCATAACTGACCGTAGCATAAATGTCATCTTTAATTATATGTTTGGGAATTAAATCATGAATATGCTTTGATATCTGTTCCTTTACGCTATCTTCATCACTGTAATTATCCAAAATTTCCTTTAATGTAGGATAATGTACACTTTCTTTTATGTTTAAATCATCTATGTTAAAATTAACAAAATTACGTATGTCTACAAAATGATTGCCTATCACTCTAAGAATTATATCCTCAACTTGAATATCTACTATATTTACTCCGCATTGTTGAATCTCTATAGCTTTTTCTCTACTTATTCTTTCGCCTTTTTGTACAAGTATCTCACCAGTCTGTGGGTTTACCACATCTTGCGCTGATATTTGATTAGTTATTCTAATATAAAGTGCTAATTTTTTATTAAATTTATATCTTCCCACTCTGGAAAGATCATATCTTTTAGGATCAAAAAATAAGGATTCAATAAGTGACTGAGCACTATCCACTGTAGGTGGTTCTCCTGGCCTAAGTCTCTTATATATTTCAAGCAATGCTTCTTCATGTGTCTTAGTATTATCCTTTTCGATTGTAGCTTTTAATCTTTCATCCTCTCCAAAGAAATTAGTGATTTCTGCATCCGTACTATATCCCATAGCTCTCACAAGAATAGTTATAGGTAATTTTCTGGTTTTATCTATCCTCACATATATTATGTTATTAGAATCAGTTTCATATTCTAACCAAGCTCCTCTATTGGGTATTACCGTTGAAGAAAAAAGATTTTTACCCGTTTTATCAACAGATACATCATAATATACACCTGGAGATCTTACAAGCTGACTGACTATAACTCTCTCCGCTCCATTAATTATAAAAGTTCCTTGTTCTGTCATCAGAGGGAAGTCTCCCATAAAAACTTCCTGTTCTTTAACTTCACCGGTTTCCTTATTAAGTAATCTTACTTTCACCTTTAAAGGTGCTGCATAAGTTGCATCTCTCTCTTTGCACTCTTCTACAGAATATTTGATATTATCCATATCTAATTTATATCCCACAAACTCTAAATTAAGGTTTGCAGTATAGTCTTGAATAGGATTAATATCATCGAATACTTCTTGTAAGCCTTCTTTCAAAAACCAATTGTAAGAATCTAACTGTACCTCAATTAAATTAGGCATATGCCCTATTTCTTTAAGTCTGGAAAAGCTCATTCTTGTTCTTTTACCAACCTGGACAGGATGTACCATTGATTTTCACCCCTTGTATAAACTAAAAATAACCAAAAACATTCATTTAATTCGTATATGTATGTTTATGGACTTATTATTGCCATCAAACTATTATAACCTTTTTTTTGTAATTAATTCAAATTATTCTATATATAATACATTTTACATTAATTCTGCAACTAATCAATGCAATTTATCATGTTACCATAATACATATAATTTGTCAATAATAAATTTTCATAATTTCACAAAAATATTCTTGAAACAATAAAGAGGCACTTTAAACTAAAGTACCTCTTTATGTGAGTATCTTGAATTTCTACTTTAACTCTATCTCAGCTCCGATTTCTTCAAACTTAGCTTTTAAAGCATCAGCATCCTCTTTACTTACTCCTTCTTTTATTGGTTTAGGAGCACTATCAACTAAACCTTTTGCATCCTTTAATCCCAATCCTGTTACTTCTCTAACTGCCTTTATAACTTTTATTTTTTCTTGTCCTACTGCTTTAAGTATCACATCAAATTCAGTTTTTTCCTCTGCCGAATCTGCAGCACCTGCTGCACCACCTGCACCTGCTACCGCCACTGGAGCTGCTGCACTTACTCCAAACTCCTCTTCACATGCTTTTACTAATTCATTTAATTCTAAAACACTCATCTCTTTTATAGCTTGAATGATCTCTTCTTTACTCATTAATGAACACCTCCAAAATTTCTTTAAATTAATCTTCCTGTGATTTCTGTTTTTCTGAAATTGCATTTAATAAATATACAAAATTTGATAATGGAGCCTTGAAACTTCCAAGTAATTTTGCAATAAGAACATCTTTAGGTGGTATCGTAGCAAGTTGTTTAACTTTATCTATATCAAATATTTCTCCTTGAACAACTCCACCTTTTAGCTCCAACATCTTATGATCTTTTGAAAAATCGTTGAGAATTCTTGCCGGTGCAGCCGGATCATCATATCCAAATGCTGTCGATACTGGCCCTGAAAAAATATTTTCTACTTCATCAAATCCCAATTCTTTCGCAGCTAACTTAGCCAGTGTGTTTTTAAAAACTTTATATTCCACACCTGCTTCTCTCAAATTTTTTCTGAGTTTTGTATCTTCTTCTACAGTGAGCCCCTGGTATTTAGCAAATATTATACTCTGAGCTTTCCTCATCTTTTCTTCAATTTCTTTAACTTTAGCTTCCTTTAATTCTCTATTTTTTCCCACTGTGTATCCACACCTCCTCACAGTTTAACTTCATAACGCATAAATAAAAGCCTCCCCTTAGACACAGAGAGACCAAATAACTCTATATTGGAATCCTGAATAGGTCGGGCTTCCCGTTATGCTTTTGCACCTATCGTCTACGGAGTATTTACTTATTAAACTGTTAGTATTATATACGAATTGATTATTTAAGTCAATATTTTTATTCAAGGACCTTTGCAGAATTTATTTTTATTCCGGGACCCATGGTACTTGATAATACTACAGACTTTAAATATTGTCCTTTAGCTGCTGCAGGTTTTGCTTTTACTACAGCTTCCATTAACGTATGAAAATTTTCCAATAATTTTTGCGGTTCAAAAGAACTCTTTCCTATAGGAACATGAATTATAGAAGTTTTATCAACTCTATACTCAACCTTACCTGCTTTAATTTCCTCTATTGCTTTCACAACATCGAATGTAACCGTACCGGATTTTGGATTTGGCATTAATCCTTTAGGTCCAAGTATTCTACCTAATCTACCTACAATTCCCATCATATCAGGTGTAGCTACAACTACATCAAAATCAAACCAATTTTCATTTTGGATCTTCTGAACATACTCATTTGATCCAACATAATCAGCTCCCGCATTTTGAGCTTCTTCAACTTTGGCGCCTTTAGCAAATACCAATACTCGAACTTTTTTACCAGTTCCATGAGGTAAAACTACTGCTCCTCTAACCTGCTGATCTGCATGTCTCGGATCTACCCCAAGCTTTAAGGCCAATTCTATAGTTTCATCAAATTTCGCCTTAGATGTCTTTACAGCAAGTTCAATAGCTTCTGATGGCGCATACAATGCACTTTTGTCAATAAGTTTAACGCTTTCTTTATATTTTTTTCCCATTTCAAATCCTCCTTAGTGGTATTAACGGCATATCTTGCCTCCCACATATTTAAGTCGCCTATTCTTCTACAGTTATTCCCATACTTCTTGCAGTACCTGCTATCATTTTCATAGCAGTCTCAATGGAACCAGCATTCAAATCCGGCATTTTTGTTTCAGCAATCTGCTTAAGCTGTTCTTTAGTTACCTTTGCAACTTTAGTCTTATTAGGAACTCCAGAACCACTTTCTATTCCTACTGCTTTCTTAAGTAATACTGCTGCTGGTGGAGTCTTTAGTATAAAGCTGAAAGATCTATCCTGATATACAGTAATTACCACTGGAATTATCAATCCTGCTTGACTTGCAGTCTTGGCATTAAATTCCTTGCAGAAGCCCATAATATTTACACCATGCTGTCCAAGTGCTGGTCCAACTGGTGGGGCTGGTGTTGCTTTACCTGCAGGAAGCTGAAGTTTTATCATTCCTACCACTTTTTTAGCCATAAATATACACCTCCTATTATGATTATACGAAAATAATATTTCCGCCTATTTAAAACTTTTACCTTTATAACTTTATTCTATTTTTTCTATTTGATTAAAATCAAGCTCAACAGGGGTCTCCCTGCCAAACATATTGACTAAAGCTTTAATTTTTTTCTTTTCAGTATTTATTTCTTGGATAACAGCTAAAAAATTCTCAAGCGGTCCGGATTTTACCTTTACATTTTCACCTATTGATACATCTATATTTACGGGTTTTTCATTGATTCCCATATCCTTTACCTCTTCATCAGTAAGTGGAACAGGCTTAGAACCAGGGCCAACAAAACCTGTGACTCCTCTAGTATTTCTAACTATATACCAAGAATCATCAGTCATTACCATATGTATTAAAACATATCCCGGGAATACTTTTTTTAATGTTATTTTCTTTTTGCCATCTTTGATCTCAACTTGTTCTTCCATAGGTACTTGAACATCATCTATCCAATCATATAGTTCTCTATTTTCTATAGTTTTCTCAAGATTAGCTTTAACTTTATTTTCATAACCAGAATATGTATGAACCACATACCATTTAGCTTTATCTGCCATAATTCTAGGGACAATACTTAGTCCCTGCCTCCTTTTTTTATTCTTATTTCAAAATGTTTTTAGCTAAGGAATTAAATCCGAAATCTATTATCCCGACAATTATTACATAAATACTACAAAATACTATAACCGATATTGTAACCTTTTTTAAATCTTCTTTAGAGGGCCATGTTATTCTTTTAAATTCAGCTACCAATCCCTTAAAAAAATTAAAGAATCCGCCTTCAGGTGTGACCTGTTTTTTAACTTTTTTTGCATCATCGTGCGCAGCCATTTTATTCACATCCTCAAATATTTTAATATATGCCTCTCTATCTACCTAGTTTCCTTGTGAACTGTATGTTTACGACAAAATGGACAATACTTTTTCATCTCTAGCCTATCTGGATCATTTTTTTTATTTTTAGTTGTATTATAATTCCTCTGTTTACAATCCGTACATGCCAGTGTTACTTTTACTCTCACTACTTTCACACCTCCTGGTATATAATTCAAGTATATAATCATTTAAAAACTTACACTCTTAAATTATGCATTACTTATTTACTTTATCACAACTTAATTTTTATGTCAATTATATTAAAAACCCATTAAACAAAACCTTTAATAACATCGTAGATAAAAGGTAAAAATTCATTATTTCCAAAAGGACTAGGTCGAGATACCCAGTCCTTAAAAATTACTCAACTATTTTAGTTACGACACCAGAACCAACTGTTCTTCCGCCTTCTCTTATTGCAAACCTCAACCCTTCATGCATTGCTACCGGTGTTATGAGTTCTACATTCATATCTATATGGTCTCCAGGCATTACCATCTCTACTCCTTCCGGAAGTGCAATGGTCCCCGTTACATCTGTGGTCCTAAAATAAAACTGCGGCCTGTATCCATTGAAAAACGGTGTGTGCCTCCCACCCTCTTCTTTCTTAAGTACATATACCTGACCTACAAATTTCTTGTGCGGGTGTACTGTACCTGGTTTCGCAAGTACCTGACCTCTCTCTACTTCATTCCTCTGTATACCTCTCAGAAGTACACCTATGTTGTCTCCTGCCATTGCCTGGTCAAGCAGCTTCCTGAACATCTCTACTCCTGTACATACTGTCTTCTTCTTCTCCTCTTGAAGTCCTACTATCTCCAGTTCGTCTCCTATTTTTAATACTCCACTCTCTACTCTTCCTGTCGCTACTGTCCCTCTTCCTGTAATTGTGAATATATCCTCTATTGGCATCAAGAATGGTTTGTCTGTCGGTCTATCAGGTGTCGGTATATAATTGTCAACTGCATCCATCAGCTCATATATACATTTCGTCGCTTCTGCATCATCCGGATTCTCCAGTGCCTTAAGTGCACTGCCTACTATTATTGGTACTTCATCTCCCGGAAATCCATATTCACTTAAAAGATCCCTTACTTCCATCTCTACTAATTCCAGTAACTCAGGATCATCCACCTGATCTGCCTTATTTAAAAATACTACTATATGCTGTACTCCTACCCTGCTTGCCAGTAGTATATGTTCCCTTGTCTGCGGCATTGGACCATCTGCAGCACTCACTACCAATATTGCTCCATCCATCTGTGCTGCACCTGTTATCATGTTCTTTACATAATCTGCATGCCCTGGACAGTCTACATGTGCATAGTGTCTCTTATCTGTCTCATATTCCACATGCGCTGTATTTATCGTTATTCCTCTCTCTTTCTCCTCTGGAGCTTTATCTATCTCATCATACTTTGTTGCCGATGCCTTCCCCTCTTTCGCTAATACCATGGTTATTGCTGCTGTCAATGTTGTCTTACCATGATCTACATGCCCTATCGTTCCTATATTTACGTGCGGTTTCGTCCTTTCAAACTTCTCTTTTGACATTATTCTTCCTCCTTGTTTATAACACATTTTATTAAAGTAAACTTACCCTGGTGTGTTGTAAAAAACTCATGTATTATTGGAGCCCATGACCAGGATTGAACTGGTGACCTCCACCTTACCAAGGTGACGCTCTGCCTACTGAGCTACATGGGCAATTTAACTTGGAGCGGAAAACGGGACTCGAACCCGCGACGTCCAGCTTGGGAAGCTGGTGTTCTACCACTGAACTACTTCCGCCCATAAAACCTCTATTATATATCAAAAGTCACATACCGATTATCAATTTTAATACAAGTATATTTTTTTGTCAATATGTAATTTCTATTTATTAATTAAACACTTTTCTAACTTTCTTTTAACTCTCTGCAGTGCGTTATCTATAGATTTAGCGTGCCTGTCTAAATCACATGCAATCTCCTGATAGGACTTACCATCTAGATATGACATAAGCACTTCCATTTCTAAACTCGATAATACCTCACCTATCTCATTTTGTATGTGATTTAATTCCTCCCTGCTAATTATAAGTTCCTCTGGATCTGCTACTTTAGCTTCTGATAGTACATCCAGCAATGTCCTATCAGATTCTTCATCATATATAGGCTTATTTAAAGAAACATATGTATTTAACGGAATATGCTTCTGCCTAGTAGCAGTCTTTATAGCTGTTATTATCTGTCGGGTTACACAAAGCTCAGCAAAAGCTTTAAACGATGACAGTTTATCCGATTTAAAGTCTCTTATAGCCTTATATAAGCCTATCATGCCCTCTTGATAAATGTCTTCCTTATCTGCTCCAATCAAAAAATATGATTTTGCCTTAGATTTAACAAAATTCTCATATTTACCTATTAAATATTCTTGAGCCCTTACGTCCCCTTTTTTAGCTTCAACAATTACTTCTTCATCTAATTTTTCTGCAAAGGGGGAAATTTGTTTACTATTAAGACCTGCACTCTCCAAGATATCCCCTCCAAAACAAATATAAACCACACATTTTAATTATACATTAGAAATAAATTTACAGTCAATAGATTTTTAGTGACTTTTACGAATCTTTTCAAGTTTTTCCAGCATATCCTTTTCTATCCTGTCTTCTAGAGTATGTTTTTTCTCCGAATATTTATTTTGAATTTTATTTTTTATTTTTGATTCTATATTCTTAACTTCATGATAAAATTCAATAGAAGACATTCTCACCGCACCCCTTTGAAAAGTAACTTGCTGTTCTAAAGAATCAGAAGTAACTACAAAAACTTCATTTTTACGTCCTATATTATTCACTGTTTTTTCTATAAAAGAATCTGCAGTTTCACTTTCCTTGGTGAACACTACTATAACATTCTTATTTATTTTTTCTTTTTTCCCCAAGCTTCCTATAACCATATGGGCATCAAAAACTATAAAAATCTTATATCCTTTGTAAACTGCATAATTGCTCAACATTTCTATAAGTTCATGTCTTGCAGATTCAAAACTATACTTTTTTATATGATTTAATTGGGGCCAGCTATTTATTACATTATATCCATCTACGAAAATATTTCTCAATTTTTATCACTTTTTACTCTTTGTTTTAATATCTCATACATAAGTATACCACCTGCCACAGAAGCATTCAATGAAGCTATATTGCCATACATAGGTATTTTTACTAACATATCACATTTTTCTTTGATTGATTTTGATATTCCCCTTCCCTCGCTTCCTATAACCAAAGCAACAGCTCCATTAAAATCAACATCAAAACAATAGCTCTGCCCATTCATATCCGCACCATATACCCATATATTTCTTTTTTTAAGTTTTTCTATTATATTATTTAAATTTGTAACCTTGCATATTTTCATATACTCTACTGCTCCTGCAGAAGACTTATACACAGCAGGTGTAATACCCACATTTCTTCTTTTGGAAACTATAATTCCATGTACACCACATATTTCTGCAGTTCTTATTATAGAACCAAAATTATGAGGATCTTCTATTTCATCTAATACAATTATAAAAGGAGGCTCTCCCTTTTTTTTAGCATATTCTAATATATCCTCAGCTTCACAATACTTATATGGGGTTACTTGAGCAATTACCCCCTGGTGAGCTCCCGTTTCCGAAATCTTATCTAATTTTCTTCTATCCACTCTCTTTACTACTATATTTTTTTCCTTTGCCATGGCAATTATGACTTTTGAAGATCCTGATATACTTCCCTCTGCAATAAATATTTGTTCTATAGTTTTGCCATTATCAGATTTCAAAGCCTCAATAACTGCATTTCTTCCCTCTATTAAATCTTCTCTAAAATTACTTTTATCATTTAAATTTGCCTTTTTACTAATATCTTTGTATTTTTTAACATTAAATTTATTTTTCATAACCATACCTTTTCTATTTTTATTTTGAGCTTTTATCCTCCTGATAACATTTCCCAGTAAACAAAGCCGTTTAAAATTTCCCTTCGCTTTCTAACATAATTATAGATCTAAATAAAAAATTCAATCTACCCAATCTTCCTGTTAAATATAAAAAACCCACTAGAGTTTCAAATCCAGTAGCAAATCTATATTCCTGTACATCTGCATTTTTAGGAACCGTTCCCGACTTAGCATTTCTCCCTCTCTTAAAGAAATACATCTCCTCTTCAGATAACTGTGTTTCCAATTTCTTTATAATCTCACTTTGAGAATGAGCTTTTACAAATTTTACGGCTTTCACGTGAAGATTATGCACTTGCATATCTCTATACTTATACACCAAATATATTCTCACAAATGTTTCATATACTGCATCTCCCACAAAAGCAAGTGTCAGAGGGCTTATTTGCTTTACACTGCTGCTATCCCATTTCACATCAAATAAATTATCTTCCATTTCAATCTCCTATTTCCAAGTTATCAAGTATCTGTTATGTTTAGGTGGAGTCTTTCCCTATAATAGATAATAGCCTTTACATAAACAATTATATATCTCAATTCACATTAATGACCTTCTTCTATATTCTCCAACATACTCTCTGCCACATTTAAATCCTCAGGTGTAGTTATCTTTATATTATCATAGCTTCCTTCATATAAATAAACCTTATTCCTACAATACTCCACCACCATGGTATCATCAGTAGCCTGAATTTTTTCTTCAATAACTGTTTTATGGCAATCATAAATCAAATCATATTTAAAACATTGAGGGGTTTGAACTAAAAAAAGTCCTTCTCTACTCAAAGTACCTTTGGAAAATCCATTTTTGCCTTTACTCTTTATCGTATCCTTGGGTTTCATTCCACAGGCACATGCTCCATACATATTGGCATATCTTATTCCATCTTTAATAATCTTTTCAGTTACAAAAGGTCTTGCTCCATCATGGATTAAAACAATATCGCAATTCTCCAAAGCCTTTAATCCATTAAACACTGAATTTTGACGTTCTCTTCCCCCCTCAACTATCTTTTTAACTTTATTCAAATTATATTTTTCAACTACATTCTTTCTGCAGTATTCAATTTCATTTTTTGCGCAAACCACTACAATATTATCTATGAAAGAATTCTTATTGAAAGCATTTATAGAATAATACAACAGCGGCTTACCTTTAATATAAATAAACTGTTTATTGACATTACCTTTCATTCTTTTTCCCCTGCCAGCTGCTACAATAACAGCACAGTTTTTGCTCATAGATCATATATCTCCTTTTTGCTTTGCAAATATCATCCTTCCCGCTGCTGTCTGTAAAACAGATGTAACTACCACATCCTTTGTTTCTCCTATTGATTTTTTACCTCCCTCTATGACTATCATTGTCCCATCATCCAAATAAGCTATACCCTGTCCTGATTCTTTACCATCTTTAATTATCTGCACTTTCATTTCCTCTCCTGGAAGAACCACTGGCTTCACTGCATTTGCCAATTCATTTACATTAAGAACTGGAACGCCCTGGAATTCTGCAACTTTATTTAAATTATAGTCATTGGTAACAACTTTTCCATTCAAAACTTGAGAAAGCTTTAAAAGCTTACTATCCACTTCTTCTATCTCGGGGAAATCTTTTTCATATATTATTACATCAATATTTAATTCCTTTTGAATTTTATTTAATATGTCCAATCCCCTTCTACCACGAGTTCTCTTTAATCCATCTGAAGAATCAGCTATATGTCTCAGTTCTGCCAATACAAAATTAGGTATGACAAGGGGTCCTTCTACAAACCCAGTCTGACATATATCAAATATTCTTCCATCTATTATGACAGATGTATCTAAAACCTTAGGATATCCCTTATGTTCATTTCTATTCTTCTTCTCTTTACCACTTTGAAACCTTCGAGAACTTATATTAGAAATCAAAGACATAAATTCTTCTCTCTTTCGTATGGCAATATTGGCACCCAATGCAGCCATAAGTATAGCTACTACTACCGCCAATATAGCACCTACAATTGGAACCTTAGACAGCAGATCCAGAAACACCACTGACACAAGAAGTCCTATTAATGCCCCTACAACCCCAAATAGTATCTCAGTTGCAGGAATTTTTTGAAGACTTTTCTCAACATAGTCCATTACCTTCATAATAACAGAATTAATCCATGGCGATATTAAAAACATTATGATTCCAAAAATTGCCGTCAATATAATTAAAAACAAAATTTTTTTTACAGGACCGTCATATAAATAATTTATTGTGGAAAAATAAGTGGAATCTATGGCACTTTTTCCCACAAGATATCCTAATATTAAGCCTATTATTGTAAAAAGTCCTCTAAGTATTTTTTTTAACAATAGACTCACCTCCTCTATACTAATTAAATTATATTTTCTTTTAACAATCCTTTTAACAATTAATATAT
>NZ_FXYI02000005.1:0-50187 GCF_900184915.1 Clostridium sp. HV4-5-A1G
GACCACCGAGATCTACACTTCTAGCTTCGTCGTCAGCGTCAGATGTTTATAAGATACATATAAAAATTCAGTATATCAACACCCCAAAAAATAGTTATAATTGAGGCCATTGAAATAAATGGTCCAAAAGGTATATAGTCTTTTCTGGATTTCTTACCTGATAAAATCAGAATCACTCCTGCAGCTGAGCCTAGTACAAAAGCTAAAAGCATCATCACCAGAGTGAATTTAAACCCCAGAAACAGTCCACAGAAAAGACAGATTTCCATGTCACCCCATCCCATTCCTCCTCTTGTTGCAATTATAATACTTATAAAAAATATTCCACCTAAAATTCCTCCAAGAATAAAATTCTTTATTTCAAAACCCATATACCAATACAATGCAATAAATATCAGAGCAAAGATAATACCTGCTGCCGTTGTCTTAAAATAAACATCAGTAGTGTCAAAATCTATCATTCCCACTACAATTAAAACACTTATAAATATAGCATATTTTACAAACTCAAGACCTATTCCCAGTTTCGCATAGAGCATCAGATATAGAAGTGCTGCAGCAGATTCTATTACAGGATATCTTACAGATATTTTTACACCACAGTGTCTGCATTTTCCTCCTAGTACAATGTAACTTATAATGGGCATCAGATCAAACCACTTTATTTTAGCACTGCAGTTTGTGCAGTGTGAAGGAGGATATACAACGGACTCGCCCCTTGGTATCCTGTAAATACACACATTTAGGAAACTTCCAATGGCAGCTCCAAAAATAAAGATAAAAGCAGCAAGATAAATATTCATATACACTCTCCAATTTCTATATAATTTATAGTATATACCTTTTTACATTATGAACAAATCTTGCTGCGAATATTCCGATTATGCATATATTATCAAGGATGGCTTTTCTATAATCATCCGAAATATACGGTGGTAAATATTAAACTAAAAGAGGATGCTTTAGCTAGAATAGTATTTCAAGTATTACAAGAGCTCCTCCCGTAATTTTAGAATTTGATAATTTTATACAGCCTCTATGAAGCCTTACAAAGGACTTGGCAATAAAAAGTCCCATTCCATAATGATCTCTTGAGTTTCTGCTGCTGTCACCCCTGTAAAATTGTTCCCCGGCCAGCTGCAGTTCCTCCTTTGAAAATCCCCTTCCACTGTCTTCAACTGAGAAACTTATCCTGTGATCCTTTCTCTCCAGTTTGAAATTAATCTTTCCACCCTCTGGAGAATATTCAACTGCATTTGATATAACATTTAAAAGGGCCCTGTACAGTAAATTTTCATCTCCACGAAAAAATTCCGGTACATTTTCCCCTTTGCTGCTCTCAAATTGAAGATCCCTCCTAGCTGCAAGAGCCTTCCCCTGGCTTTCCACCTTTTCAAAAAATGTTTTCGTGTCTATTTTAACCGGATTAAAATCAATACTGCTTTCCGATTTTATCATATCCATAAGCAGTTCCAGATAATGTTCAATTTCACCGGCGCTTTCAAGAATATGCTGGTTGTATTTCATAGCCTCAGAATCACTGCAGCTCTCTTTCATAAGTTCTGCATTTCCCCTTATAATGGTAAGTGGTGTTTTTATATCATGGGCCAGTGAAGAAATTTGATTTTTTCTTGCACTTTCCATATTCCACTGTTTTTCCAGTGAATCCTTCAATGCCCTTTTCATCTGATCCAAAGAGTTTATAACTCTATCAATTTCATGGATTCTTGAATGCCGGGGACTAAAATCAAGATTCCGCTGTTTTATCCTTTCTGTAATTTTCATCAATATATCCATCTCTTTTGAAAAATATCTTCCAAATCTTGCAGAAAGTAAAAGTACCTCCATTATAAAAATTAAGAATGCAAGAATATATAATAAATTTTCAATATCAGGAAAATATTTCCTAAGAAATAGATTTGTAAACTGCGCTCTCAGCGGATACCTCACAATACAGATTTCATTACTTCTGTAAAAAAACTTGTAATAGCCATTTCTCCCTGAATTCATTTTATTGTTTTTAAAATCCCTCCAGACCTCCTGAAATTCCCCGGCTTTAAAATTTCCATAGAGAACTTTGCCCTGCCTGCTGTAAACACCATACTGGCAGCCTTCAGGCACCAGAGCTTCAGTTACCTTCTCCGCCCTTGCAATTTCATTCCCATTTTGCTGGATTTTCTTTTCAAAATAATTGGCTGGAAATACAATATTTGCTTTCAGCATAAAATCAAATCCAAAGAAGACAAACAGAAAGAGTATAAAAGTACTGAAAATAAAATATATAATATATTCCACAAATAAACTTCTAAAGCTTTTACTATTCTTTAAACCCATTTGTAGCCAATCCCCCAGACTGTCCTTATTGGATTGCAATTAACGCTGCCAAACTTTGCCCTTATGTTTTTTATATGCTCCACTACGGCAGAACTGTCGCTTTTCCCGTCAAATCCAAATACGGACTCATATATCTTCTCCCTGGAAAACACCTGGCCGTGGTTTAGTGCTAAAAATTCACTGATTTCATACTCGCCCTTTGTCAGAGGCACCAGTTTGTCTTTTACATAAACTTCTTTTGCGGACATTTTAAATTTAATTTTTCCCAGGGCAAAACTGTTGTGTTTCTCCCTGTGCTCTCTTCTTAGATAAGCTGCCACACGGGATCTGAGCTCTCCAATTCCAAAAGGCTTTGTAATATAATCATCTCCACCCAGTCCAAGTCCCTTTATAATGTCTTCTTCAGAGGTCTTCGCCGTCAAAAATATAATAGGGCAATCCACCAGATCACGGATCTTCCTGCAGAGGGTAAATCCGTCCATATCCGGCATCATTATATCCAGAAGTATCAGATCGTAATCCTGACATTTTTCCACCGTAAAATTTGAAAAATTGCTGACAGCAGTAACTTCATGTCCTTCCCTGGAAAGTGCAGCTTTTATAATTTCAAGAATACCCTCTTCATCGTCAATTGCCAGTATCCTAGCCATTTTATCACCTCATCTGCTCAATCTCCGTTTCTTCCCTCAAAAGAATGAAAGAAAACCACACTTATTATAATTATAGCAATTGTCATTACAGTGCAGGTATAAATTCCACTTTTAAAATCTTCTATAATATAGGCACTATTTGCAGTATTTGCATTTAAACCAATATAATAATAGGAAAATCTCACTCCAAAGGCACAGGGAATCCACTTCCATATTCCATCTCCAAGGCCTGTGAGCATCAGAGCTGAAATCAGACTTTCCCCGATTCCAAGACCTATGGACGCCCCGCTGCCAAATCTCAGGCTGCAGAGTACATGGAGAAAATATAGGAATACCATGCTTGAAAAAAGCAGTAAAACAATTTTTCCATAAATTGCTGCAGAAATGAGATTATCAACCTTTGAAAACTTCATTCCAGCTGCAAAAACACCTGCTGCAATGGACAGGGAAAATAACTCCAGCAAGAAAAGCATGACTATTTTGCTTAAAAATCCGGCCGTCTTGTACTCTGCCGTCAAAAGCTGCTGAAAATTTCCCGCATCTGCTTCCTGCTCCGCTGCACTACCTGCCACTATTCCTATTATGAGAGGAAACCCTATGGACAATACTTCGAAATATCCTGATATCTTCGAAACTGCATTTACAGTGGAATTTGAATAGTAGGCCACAAATGCCGCCGATATAAAAAATGGTACAAGAACATGAATCCACAAAAGAGAGCTCCTCTTTATTTTCTGGAAATCCGCCCTGACAAGCCTAAATAACTGAACCATCTATTTTGCCTCCTGTCTTTCATACCACTTTGAAGTTGCAAATGCAAGTACTAAAAACAAAACCAGAGAAATTGCAATTCCAGGCAAAATGACACCCTTTGAAAGAAGCTCCGGCCTGAAAGTCTGATTTCCCGGGACAGCCGGCAGACCATTTGGAAGAATCTTTAAAATGGGACACATGAGCCTTGCGGGAATGGCATAAGGTACCATCCAGAGCAAACTCTTCACTGCACACAATATCCCAAGTACCATATAAGCTGCCATATTTATGATAATTGTGGGGAACATACCTATTTTGCTTCCAAGAAAAAGGTAAAGGGGAATCTGCCACAAAAAAGTGAGTACGAGTACTAAAATTCCTTCAAACTGATTTAAAAGAGGCAATTTGAAAATACCTATACCCAGGAGGTTACCGATAACTACAGCACCGGCCAGAATAACAGCTGAAGCTTCCATCATAATAAGTATGCACAAAAATATCTTTGACATCCACACTTTTTTAAGATCCACCGGCAGTGGCATCACTGCCATGTTTTTCATTCTGCAGTCCTGTCTTGCCACAAGGGTGCACAGTATGGATATCATTCCCGGAAGTATCATTACATACCACCAGTTATAGACAGTTTGATGGAAATAAGCTGCAGAAAGGAAAAGGGACACTATTATTGTAAAAACAGGTGCCAGAAAAACAAGTTTTTTTGAAAAACTGTGTTTTATCTTCAAAGCCTCGGACTTAAAATATGCTGTCATGCTATTCGCCCTCCCTTCTGTATTTCCCTGCAACTTCCACAAAGAGTTTTTCCAGATCCTCTCCTGCTTTCATATCTCCCTGATATCCCAAGACTCCACCTGAAATAATTCCTATTTCCCGGGCCACCTGTTCTACTTCACTAAGTATATGACTTGACAGTATAACTGTTATACCCTGCTTTGGAAATGATCTTACAAGCTCTCTTAACTGCTGTATTCCAAAAGGATCAAGTCCGTTGGTGGGCTCGTCCAGAATTAAAAGCTTCGGATGGTTTATAAGGGCCAGAGCTATACCAAGGCGCTGCTTCATACCCATGGAAAACTGATGTGCCCTCTTTTTTCCCGTATTTTCAAGGTCAACCATACCCAGAACTTCGTCAATTCTGCTCTCCGGCAGTCCCAAAACTGTAGTTCTCACCTTGAGATTTTCTCTGGCAGTAAGGTTTCCATAAAGAGGCGGGGACTCAATAAGTGCCCCTATATCCTTTAAATTGCTCCTGCTCCAGGACTTGTTTTCAAATAAGATCTTCCCGCTTGTGGGATGAAGCATACCTGTCAGCATCTTCAGTGTGGTGGATTTTCCCGCCCCATTGGGTCCCAGAAGTCCATAGATGGAATTTTTCTTTATCTTGAGGGATATGTTCTTCACCGCATATTCCCCCTTGAAGGTTTTACAGAGATCACTGGTTTCCAAAATCAAATTATCCATTTCAATCATCCTTTCCTGTACAAAGATGATAACAGACAATTATAAAGATTCTATAAGGTCAGCAGTTGAATTCTTTCTTTTTAAAAATTTTTCTGCCTGCAAAATAAAATGCTGCAAAGTAAACTGCAGAAGTTGCATCTGCCATGAGCAGGGAAATCAAAGATACATTATCCGCTCTCAACTTCTCCATAAGTCCCAGCACACCTATGGGTGAAAAACTGCTTGTAATCGTAAGCCTGTCCGAAACAGTCAGGAATATGGAAAGTACAATGCCGATTGTTATGCTCACATTCTTATTTCTTATAAACATGGACATAAGTCCTATTATAAGGCCGAAAGAAGCCACAGGCACAGCTGCCGACAGATAGATGAACATAATCCTGAAAAAGCCGTGAAAGCTCACTGCAAATACCAGGGAGCTTATAGCAAAACCAAACAGGAAAGTCACTGCCACTACTGAAAATGAATACAAGATCACAGCCAGCACTTTGGCTTTAAAAAGCTGTTCCCTTTCTCCGGATAATCTTATAAAATATTTCATATTTCCACTGAAGAAATCTTCACCGAAAATCTCCACTGAAACCACTACCATAAAAAACACAAAATAGGGTACTACTGTCCTGAATACAAATTCAGTGCTGAACAGCTTTAAAAATATTACACTGTTCACATTCAATATTTCCATTTTAAGCTGCATGCTGTAGTTTCTCGTTTTAGGAACACCGTTTATTATATTCAGTCTTTCAATGTGCATCATGTAACATATGGCCCCAATCATAAACAGCACAAATACCAGCAGTATGCATGTCTTTTGAGAACGCACAATCTTTATTATCTCGTTTTTAAAAAATTTCCAGGTCAACATAAAATCTCCTTTCTTACAAACAGCCTTATATCCATAAAGGCGAAAAAAATTGAATATGCCAGAAACAGTACAATATCGGAGCTGTGATACCTATTATTTAAAACCCACTCCCACAAAAATCTTCTGGGAGTTACATCTCCCAGGACCCTGGGAATAAAGTCGGACATTATAACCAGCAAAAATACCAGGATACATATTATTCCACTGTTTTTAAAGAGTATGCAGATCATGGCATATATGAGAAGCACAGGTACCAGGGCTGCAGTAAATAAAGCTGCTTCCTTCAAAAGCTCCGCTTTCCAGCCATAAACCTGCCCACCATTTCTGCACAAATAGATAGTTGTCAAAACTGCAAAGACAAGCAGTAGCATGCTTTCTGTTATAAAAACAAGTGCCGCCGCCTTTGCTGCAAACACCTCTTTTCTGTTCTTGTAGAGCAGAAAAAATTTCATGCAGCCGCTTCTGTAGTCCTGTGTAAATATATCCGAAACCACCGGTGCCAGAATTATAGGTATAACAAAAATCTGGGTTTCCAAATTGGATTTTAAAAAACCGCAATAAAGCATATCCTTTGGGGAATTATCTTAAAATACAATATTGTCAGCAAGTATAAATAGAAGTATTGCGCCTCCATAAATAAATATTCTGGAAGAGGCAAAAAATTTTACAAGCTCATTTTTTATCATACCCACAGTATCCAACCTCCTCCATAAAATATTCTTCAAGAGAAGTGCTTTTTTTGACAATATCATTTATCTCCACATTTTCTTCTGCCATAACTTTATTTATCAATTTGAAATCCCCCCTGTTTATTTCTATGGAAACTCCACCTTCAATATCATGCATTTCCAGGCAATAGTCCTTTAACACCTTTTTCAATTTTTTCGCTTCACCCGTAAATATGCTGTACCTTTCCCTGTCAGCGTTCAAAAGTTCATCCACGCAGCCCTCTGCCAGAATTGAGCCTTTATTTATGACTGCCACCCTGCTGCACAGATTCTGCACTTCATTTAAAATGTGAGAACAGTATATAAAAGTAACTTTCTCGTCTTTTGAAAGCTTTTCTACCAGGTTCCTCATATCCCTTACACCTTCCGGGTCAAGACCATTGGTGGGTTCATCCAATATAACAATTTCAGGTTTGGATAGAAATGCCCTGGCCACCGCAAGCCTCTGTTTCATACCCATGGAATAATTTGAAACCCTCCTGTCCTTATATTCCTGAAAATGTACCATATTTAGGACTTCCATTATCCTATCCTCTTTCAGATCCAGTACATTGGCATACAATTTCAAATTTCTGAAGGCGGACAGATTATTGTAAAAACTTGGACAATCTATCATTGCACCTATATCCCCCGGGTTCTTATATTTATCTTTGACAATATTTCTTCCTTTAATATAAATTTCCCCGCTGGAAGGACTTACAAGCCCCAGTATGCTTTTTATAGTGGTAGTTTTCCCTGCCCCATTGGGACCTATAAATCCGTATATATCGCCTTTAAATACTTTAATGCTGATATTTTTAAGTACCTGTTTGCTTTTATAGAATTTGTTCAGATTTCTAACTTCCAAAATAGGTTCCATGCTTTTCCCTCCTGATTTAAAAAATAAAACCGGAAACTTTCAAGATATCAATACCCTTGAGCTTCCGGTTTAAATATTAACAGATATCATATTCAATTTTATCTATATTTCCAAATCAGCCGCTGTGGATTCATAAAAGCATACTGATTATTACGGCAATGAATAAAAATTTTACGTTGGTGAAGTTGTATCCTTAATCCATAATTCCTGGATAAATTCACTGTCTTCAGCACTTGTATTCATAAAAACATTATTGTATTTTTTCTCTATTATATTCTTTGCCGTGTAAAGCCCCAGGCCTCTGTCCTCTCCTTTAGTAGAAAAACCTTTCTCCCATATTTTATGAATCACGGGCCTTTCACCTTTGAAATTGTTTTTAAAAACCAAAACCACATAAGACCCTTTGTTGAAGGCACAAAAATACATCCGGGGCGTGTCACATTTCCCTGCGCCTTCAAGGGCATTGTCCATAAGTATTCCAGCTATCCTGCACAAATCCATTATATTCATGTCAGCCCTGGATATGTCCTCCACTATCTCTACTTTCACCTCTATATTTTTTGAAAGTGCCTCTATGAGTTTGGCAGATATAAGGGCTTTCAAAGCTGAAATCCTGATATACCTAAGTTTGTCTATATTCGTACTGCTCCAATTTATATGGTCATCCATATGCATAACATTTTCATAAAAAAATTTCTTAATTCCTTTTGTATCTCCACTGTCTATATACCATTTAAGGGGCAGGAGCATATTTTTATAGTCGTGCTTGAACTTTCTCGTCTGTCCGTACATTTCTTCCACTACAGAGGCATATTCCTCCAGACGATGCCTTTCTTCAGCTTCCCTTTTTAATTCCAGCTGTATGCCTATGCTCTTTTCATAGTTATATATTATGAAAAGTATGAGCACAATTGAAAAGAGAGGTATCACAATGGGTATATACCAGTCTATTACAAAGGAAAAGCCGCCGTAACTTCTGGAATTCACGTAGGGGTATATGAGCCTTATACTCACCATTATGGGTATGCTCAGAGCAAATATCAATCTGAGCCTTGCTCTCCAAAGTGAATCTTTCGTGTATCTGTTTCTGCCCTTAAAAACAGTATTCTTGAGTAGGGATATTAAAAACACACCTGCAAGTACTACTGCATACACCATTGCATAATTTATTATATAGGAACTGCTTTTCCAGTAAAAATAAGCCCCGTTAAGGGCTTTGAGCATGACTTCTATAAAGTATATGGAAAATATAGCCATGAGCACTTTCAAAGTATCCATCATATTTTTACTGTTTTTTAATTCAGCTATTGTCACAGCAATAAACAATGGAAACACTATGACATAGGAGCCTGTTTGAAGTACCATTCCTATTAGATAAGAAGTTAAAAAATGTTTTTTAGCTTTGCGAAAGTTTGTTTTGTATCCAGACAGAATCCATATTGAAATACAGCACAATATACTGACAGGTAATAGGAGGAAGCACAAGCTCCGTGAAAAGTTTACTTAAGTGGAATTCTTTTATAAGCATCCTTTAAGCCCCCTTTTATATCTGAAGGAAACATAACATTTTTCCCCATTTGTCATGATTATCCTGTTTGACTTCATGTCCACTTCAGCAATCTTGTCCCTGTTGACAATATAGGATTTATGGCATCTGTAAAAATTGGAAGTAAGCTTTTTTTGCACATCCTTCAGACTTCCGTAAAATTCAACCTGCCTGTTTTCTTCATGAACCCTTATCCTGTGCGCTGCAGCACTGGTTTCTATAAAAAGGATGTCTTTCAATTTTATATTGATAATCCTGCAGTCTTCATCTATAGAGATATACTTGTCCTTTGAACTCTCCCTATAGTAATCGCCATAAGCTTTAAGCAGGCAGTCTTTCACTCTGTCTGTAAAATTCTCCTCGTCTTTTGCCACATAATCCATGGCCTCCACCTTGTATTTAAACACCATATAGCTCATTTCCATATGAACTGTAGTAAAAATTATAAATCCCCGGGGATCAAAATCTCTTATCTTTTCACCCAATTTTATGCCATTCATGCTGCACTTCAAATCCACATCCAGAAAATAGATACCTGTAATATCCCGCCTTTTTATATATTCAATTACTTCCATGGGATTTTCGGTACACAGGGATATTTTCAAATCAATATTCTCCTTTAATATAATGTCTTCAACAACCTTTTTGAATTTTTCCCTGTAGGCCGCGTTGTCCTCACAAATCAAAACTTGAAGCATAATTTCACATCCTGTTGACTTAGTATTTATTTATATTTTACTACAGCACTAGGTAAATTCAAAAGATACCTGACACATATAGGCATTTTGATTAAATTAATCCTATACTTATGTTGGATAAAATAAAAAAGTGCTTATTAGGAAACAATAAACACTTTATAACTATTAAAATAATTAGTTTGCTCCCTACGCCAGTATTAGCTTAAACAGGTTCAAAGAGTCAGGTTTCAGCCTTCTCAACTAAAATGGTTCCTCTGCAAACACATATATTAAATTTTACATTTTATTTTTTTGTAATAACCTTAAAGGGACATTTGTGTGAAAAAGTAATACTGCAATCTATTTAGAAGATTGATAGCCTTCTTATCCATACCATTTTCCAGTATCCAGGTCATAAGCACAAAAACATTCGCCACATAAAGATTAGCCAATAGATCTAGTGAAACATCTGTAGATTTTTTATGCTGTTGTAAATATAAACGACACTGTGAAAAAAGAATCTTTTCAATTTCTTCTCGCAGATCCCCCCTGGGTACATGAACTTTCAGCAGTGTCTTTATCTCTTCCTTACGATGTGAAAATATTTGGGAAACATCGCCTATAATTTTCTCTACACCGCCGCTCTCCGTTTGTAAAAAACGCAGTTTTGCTTTCTTCTTCACAATATCAACATAGTACTGCACAACTTTTTCCAAAAGATCATATTTGTCTGTGTAGTGGCTGTAAAAAGTAGAACGGCTTGTTAATGAAGCCTCACATATGTTTTTAATTGTAATACTGTCAAAATCTTTTTTCCCCAGTAATTTGATAAAAGCTGCTTGGATATTTTGTTTTGTTTTAAAAATACGCACATCTTCCGCCAATCAATCTCACACCTCTTGTTCGATTTAGTACATTTTTATATGTTTCATTCGATTACGAACATATTATATCATTTTAACAATTGTTTGTCCTTTAAAATAACAATATACTCTAGTTAATGGCCCATAGGTCAAATCAATCAATTAAACGGAGGTATTCTTATGTTCAAAAAATATACAGGCAATGAACAATTTGATCTGCAGATAACTCGTTTTACTTATGATTATGAAAATGATCCCGGGGTAAGGGAGGATTTAAAACAAATAGTTCCCAAATTAAAAGATTTTGACAGCTGGTATGAAAACTGGTCACATCTTGCTGTGAAGCGGGAAAATGAAGGCTTTTACGGCATAGCCTCAAATTATTACAAGGCAGCTGAATTTTACCTGCAGCCCGAAAATCCCAACAAACAGAAAATGTATGAAGGATACCGCAGAAACTTTTACAACTACTATAATGATTTTGATTTCAAAAGCTACAAGGTTCCCTATGAAAACTCCTTTCTTCCAGCTGTAGAGCTGTTCAACCCAAACGCACATAAAACACTGATTATTTTTGGAGGCTATGATTCCTATATGGAAGAAATCATCAAAGAAGCTGTATTTTTAAAAAATACAGACTATAACATAATTGTTTTTGACGGTCCGGGCCAGGGTACGGCTTTAAAAAACGGGCTTAAGTTTATTCCAAGCTGGGAAAAACCGGTTTCGACAGTAATTGATTATTTCAATTTGAAACGTGTCAGTGCAATCGGCATATCCTGGGGAGGTTATTTTGTCATGCGTGCAGCAGCTTTTGAAAAGCGCATAGACAAAGTAATAGCATTTGATATCTTCTATTCCGGACTGGATCCATTGATGAATCGAATGCCCAAAGAAATAGGAAATAAACTCATTAAATTGTTTGAAGCCGGTAAATCCGCTGAATTCAATAATTTCATAAACAAGATGATGCAGGGCAATATTGATCTGACATGGAAAATAAATAAAGGTTACGAAATCACCGGCGAAACTACACCCTTTGATCTGTGCAGAAATTTCAAACGCCACAGCATGAAAGGCATAGGACAATTTATCAACCAGGACGTTCTACTATTGGCCGGTGAAGATGATCAGTATGTGCCAATTTCAAGACTTCCTCAACTTCAGCAGGAACTTTGCAATGCAGGTTCCATTACTACAAAGGTCTTTACCAGGGAAACCGGCGGAGAACAGCATTGTCAGGCTGACAAGATTACTCTTGCCTTTGATGAGATTAAAAAATTTCTGGGCTGAGAAAACTTATTTACAGGAATAAAAATATATATTTTAATATCTGTACGCACAAGCATGTAACAAGTAGAAAGCAGTATCCAATTTATAGGATTACTGCCTTCTATTTTTATATATTATACTTTGGTCAAATCTTTCTCTAAAACAGCTGAAACAATATCAATCTCTCTTTTTTCCCATGTCATTGCCATGTCTGCCGCACCATCCATGATGAAATCCGCCTCCAAAGAAAACATCTCCGTGTTCTCTAAGTTGATGGTATGTATAATAATTTAAAGCTAATTTGTCAAGTACTTCACTATAATTTTTGAAAATTTTTTATACTCATTTACTTCCAAAACCGTTCTTCAAAATGGTTAATGCAATAATTTTATAAAAAATAAAAAAGATGAAGCGCTAAAAACTTCATCTTTTACACGCTCCTGCCGTAAAATCAATTATTACCACTTACTCCAATGTACTCTTTCTTCATTATATCTATCAGCAACAGGTTTCTCTTCTCCGGGATAACCCAGGGATATTACACAAAAAGGCACTATCTGTTCAGGAAGGTTTAACAGCTTAGCAATGCCTTCAACTCTTTCTTTCGCCGGATATACCCCAAGCCATACTGCACCTAATCCAAGAGCCTGTGACATGACAAGTATATTTTCTGCAGCAGCAGAACAATCCTGTATCCAGAAATCTTCGTCAAATTTTTTGAATTTCATATCACCGCAGATGACAATGGCATGACTGGCTTGTTTGAGCATTTGTGAATAGGGATGTACTTTAGTAATACCATCTAATATATTTTTATCGTTTAAAACAATAAACTGCCATGGTTGCTCGTTACCTGCTGAAGGTGCGGACATAGCTGCCTTCAAAATTTTTTCTATTGTTTCCCTAGAAATTGTTTTATCCGTATATTTTCGTATGCTTCTTCTTTCTAAAATAGCATCCATTATACTACCTCCTATTGACTTTTATAGCTGGTCTAACATTATGGATATATAATCCATATGAACTTATCCTTTGAAATATATTAACACCTTCTTTGAGTATAAGTCAATAATCCATATACATGATATGGAGCAATTTAAGATATTAAGGCAGCTGGCACTATCAGCGGGATGATTATCGCAAGTGGACAATTCAGATGAAAATTCCTTTCATCATACTTCAGCATATATATTTTTTTACTAAAATAATAAAGGTTTATTACATAATACACTTATTCATACCCTGTTTTATTTTTGTGATATAATAACTAAAAGATTGTGAGGTGCAAAATATGAAAATACGCCAGGAATATACTTGTCCCCTGGAAATTGTACATGATATTGTAAAAGGTAAATGGAAAACCATCATTGTATTCCAGTTGAAAGACGGTAGTAAAACCTTTTCACAGCTGGAACATGTCATCGAAGGAATATCACAAAAAATGCTATTGCAGCAGCTTAAAGAGCTCCGTGAATTTACAATAATTAATAAAATCAGTGCCCAGGGATATCCATTGCACGTTGAATATTTTTTGACGAAGCGAGGGCGGAAAATGCTGCAGGCTGTAGAAATAATGCAGGAAATCGGTATTGAATATATGCTGGAACAAAAAGGAATATGCTCCTGTAAGGACTTACATACCAAAAAGTAAGTAATTTACTTTTTCACCTCTTAGGTTATAATTTTTATTAATGGAGGTGTTAACTATGAATTTAGGATTAGTCTTGATTGATATACAAAATGATTACTTTCCCAGAGGGAAATTTGAATTATCTCAAGCCTATCAGGCTGGTATAAATGCCAGCAAGGTACTGGCATTTTTCCGTAAAAATGAATTACCAGTATTTCATGTCCAGCACATCAGCAGTGAAAAAGACGCTGCATTCTTTTTGCCAGATACCAAAGGTATGGAAATTCATAAAAGCGTATTTCCCAGTGATGGAGAACTGCGAATAATGAAGCACACTCCGGACAGTTTCTTTCAGACAAACCTGAAAAAAGAGCTTGACAGTCAAAAAGTAGATCATTTAGTAATCTGTGGCATGATGATGCATATGTGTGTAGATACAACCGTAAGATCCGCTAGAAATTTTGGCTACAGTGTTACACTTATTGAAAACGCATGTGCAACAAAAGATTTAATATGGAATAACACCATAATTCCTGCCTCAACAGTACAAGCCACTTTCATGGCAGCGCTAGACAACAGTTTTGCAAATATCATGGATGCTGATGGATGGATAAAGCAGGCTCATTAGGAAAAATAGTAATTAAAGACATAGTTCGAATTTACTCGATTAGCTATCTCAAGAGGAGTATACACCAAAAAATCATGTGACACATTTCCATATATTAAAATATTTAAAGGTGAAAAATGTGTCACATTACTTATTCTTAATTATTAATAGTTACAATATTAACATTACTTATTAAATTTTATTCTAAATCTATCTACATTTATACATTTTTTATATTATTTTCTTTAATGGGATTCTTCGCCCATCCCCATTTTTTAACCACAACAGACGTCAGTATAGGACATAAAATTGCAGTAATTACTGCCGATGCAGCAATAGCTGTAGTAGCAGTGGCCACCTGACCTGAAAGACTTGGTATTGACTGAGCCACAATGGCAGGAACTGCTACGGAACTGCTGGCAGATGAACAATTTGCAACGGCAGCATATCCAGGACGGCGAAGTATAAATTTATCGGCAGGAACCAAAAATATAAATGACAATACAATAACCAATACTCCCAACAAAATACCTGTGAAACCGCCTCTAACTATGTTTACAATATTCAATCCAGTTCCAACTGAAAACCCTAAGAAGGGCAGCGTGAACATAATTCCACTCTTTAAGAAATTTCTTATATCCTCATCAAGATTTCCCAGTATAAAACCTACAACCATTGTTCCAACTGATGCAATTATAGCAATGGGATTAAAGCCGCATCCAGCAACTCCCAATCCAAGCAGTGTAAACAGTGGGCCTACAGTAAGGCCAAGTAATGCCTGTGCACCTAGATCATATTTATCACCAATCTCGGACATAAGCCCAAGGTATATGCCGCAGTTATCACTCGTAACAGCTGCTAGAAGCAGCAAGGGTGTAATTCCAAATATTCCATCGTTTCCAAACATCTTCACTACAATTATAGCTGGAATAAAACCTGCAAGAAATTTTCCAATTGTAAGTACTGCCCCACGTTTTAATGACTCTGCCACACCTTTAAGATTTATCTGGGCACCGACACATAACAAATTACATCCTATAAACGCCAGGGCACCCGTAGAAAAAGTTGCCGTGGTAATTCCGCCAATTTTTATTATCTGAGGAAAACATGTATTTATTATTGCTCCAAGGAATAGAGGGATAATCATCAATCCTCCTGGAACTTTCTCAACAGTTTCTAAAATTTTCATTTACGAGCCTCCCTAATTCTATAATTTTCTTAAAAATTGTGCTAATATTCAAATAATATTTTGACCAGCTTATTTTTAAAAAAATTTTCTTTCATACCAATACATATCATGTCAATTGCCTGCATAATATATATACTGGTATGAAATTAACAATTTATTTATTCCCCGATATAAAGTGCCTTATCATCAATTAATTTATTGATTTGATCATCTGTATATCCAATTTCCTTCAAAATATTCCTGCCCTGCTCGCCTATCATAGGTCCGCGTACATACTCCGGCTCTCCCATTTCAGCAAAGTTTACAGGTGGTCTGACCAATGTTCGGGTATTTCCATTATCATATTTCATACTGTAGAAGCATTCGTTGGCCCATGCCTGTTTATCTTCAAGTATTTCCTCTAGTGACTGTGCAAGAGCAAAAGGTATATCCGCCTTTGTCAATCTCTCACTGCACTCCTCCACTGTCATCTTCCCGATAGCTTCCATTACAATGTCATAGACTTCATGGCCCACTCCTGCCTTTTGTACATTTTGAATTGGAAAATATCTTTCAGAATCAGCCAGATCGTCTCTTCCGATTGCAGACATGAATTTTTTATAATAGGTATTATAATCAGGCGTACATGTCTGTATATATCTTCCTTCTTTTGTTTTCCATGCTGCAAGAAGTGGATTATTTCCTTCACGGACATTAATGGGATATGGCGTTCCTATATCCTTATACTGCGCAGCTTGTACCATCATCCCCATATTGAAAACAGCAGTCTGGAACAGACTTGTAGTAACTTTTTCCCCTATTCCCTTGGTTTTTGCCTGATATAGTGCAGCCAGGATTCCGGCTACCAGGTTCATGCCTACGTTGTGATCTCCCAATCCGGGCACCACATTCATTGGAACGGAATCTTTTTGACGCAGTGTCTCAAGATAACCGCCCCTTGCAAAGAAGGCAGTAAAGTCAAATCCAGGCAAATCCTTGTCGGGGCCATATTCTCCATAACCGGTGCACATTGCATAAACAAGCTTAGGATATCTGCTCTTTAGACTTTCGTAATCTACTCCGGCACGTTCTAACGCATGAACTCTCCAGTTTGTAATGAATATATCTGCTGTATCCAAAAGTTTAAAGAAGGCCTCTTTTCCCTCTGGAGTTTTCATATTCAATGAAATACAGCGTTTATTTGCATTTTCAAGATCCCATGTGGTATTTTCATGCATATCCAGAGGTCTTCCCTCACTTGGTGCCGTATAACGAATAGGATCTCCTTTTGGGCTTTCTATCTTTATAACATCTGCGCCCAGATCAGCAAGAAAACGACCTGCAGTTGCAGCAGCTATAAAGTTTGCCAGCTCAATAACTCTTACACCTTCCAATGGTTTATTTTTCATAATCATTTCCTCCTAAATTTATTATTTGTCCAATTCTTCCAATATTGCAGGAATTACTTGATACAAGTCACCTACAATTCCGTAGTCAGCCACCTTGAAAATAGGTGCATTCTCATTTTTGTTTATGGCAACTATATAGTTAGAATTCTGCATACCTGCCAGATGCTGTATGGCGCCTGAAATGCCGCATGCAAAATAAATTTTGGGCTTTACAGTAGTACCTGTTTGTCCTATCTGATAGGAGTGGTCAATCCACCCTGCATCCACACAGGCCCTTGAAGCAGCAATAGTTCCACCTAATTTATCCGCCAGCTGTTTCAACAATTTAAATCCTTCAGGTTTTCCAAGTCCCATACCTCCGGATACAATAATATCTGCATCTGTCAGTGAAACTGCATTTTCTACTTTTTTCACTACATCTACAACTTTTGTCCTGATATCGCCTTTTTCAAATTCAACATCTAATTTTACAAGCTGTCCTTTACGGCCTTTTTCATAAACAGCTTTATCCATAACTCCAGGTCTTACTGTAGACATTTGAGGACGATTATTAGGGCAGACAATAGTAGCCATGAGGTTCCCACCAAAAGCCGGCCTTGTCTGCTTTATTTTTTTGTCTTCAGGATCAATCTCCAATTTAGTACAATCCGCAGTCAATCCGGTACTGCATTTTACAGCAAGGCAGGGTCCCAAATCACGTCCTATATGGGTAGCCCCAAGCAACACTATTTCTGGTTTGTATTTTGAAATAGCTTCAAAAATAACCTTGCTATAAGCATCGGTACGATAATTTTCCAATTCAGGATGATCTGCCGCATAAACCTTGTCGGCACCATAGGCAAAGAGTTCATCAGCCAGTCTTCCTACATTATTTCCACAAAGCACTGCACAAAGCTCTGTTCCAACTTCTTTCGCCAGTTTTTTACCTTCGCCCAAAAGTTCTATAACTACAGGCATAATCTTTCCCTGACGCTGTTCTGCAAATACCCATACGCCTTTATAGGCACTCAGATCAACTGATTTCTTTTCTTCTTCAACTTTTTCTATTGCTCCAAAGGGGCATATTTCTACACAAACCCCACATCCAGTACAAGCTCCTCCAATATCAGCAATTTTATTTTTCATAGTGATTGCACCAAAAGGACAGTTCTGCACACATTTAGTACAACCCTTGCATTTATCTTTCAAAACCCTCATAGTCATTTTACTCAGCCGCCCTTTCTTATAATACGTGTTTTTCTTTCAACTTGAAGATAAGACTAGATGCCATTTCATTAACGGATCCCTTCAACATTTCACCTTTTCCCTTTGGTGGTGGTGTAAAAGAACGAAACACCTGTGTAGGTGATGCATTCAATCCACATTCTTTCGGATCCAGGTATATATCCTCGTGGTTCCACACAGTAATTTCTTTTTTATAGGCATCGACAATTCTATAAATGCTCATATATCTCGGCTCATTTAGTTCCTTCACTACTGTAAGAAGACAGGGAACCTGAGCTTCCACTACTTCATATCCATTTTCAAGCTGCCTTTGGACAACTAGTTTATTTCCATCAAATTTTATATGCTGTACATAAGTCACTACAGGCAAACCAAGTCTCTCTGCCACCTGCGGTCCTACCTGGGCCGTATCACCATCTATCGCCTGTCTTCCTGCAAAAATGATATCCACAGGTCCGAATTTTCTTATACCTGCTGCAATAGTAGTGGATGTAGCACAGGTATCTGCTCCTCCAAAAGCACGATCACTCAGTAAATACGCTTCATCAGCTCCCATGGCAAGACATTCCCTCAGCATGACAGATGCCTGCGGCGGCCCCATGGTCATTACAGCAACCGTTGTACCTGGATTCTCATCTTTTATAGTCAATGCAGCCTCAAGTGCATTGGCGTCGTCGGGATTTAAGATACTAGGTACTCCCTCTCTTATCAACGTTCCTTTTACGGGATCAATCTTGACTTCATTTGTATCAGGTACCTGTTTTACACATACTAAAATCTTCATAAATTACAACTCCCCTTCCTACTTCTTTAACAGCTTCCTGGAAATTACTATTTGCTGTACCTGAGATGTTCCTTCATAAATAGTAAATACCCTGCAGTCTCTATACAAACGCTCAACCTTATAATCTTTTATGAATCCATATCCGCCGTGAATCTGGACGGCTTTTGCACAGATTTCATTACAGATTTCCGATGCATAATACTTGGCCATGGAGCATGCCATCGAGGCATCCTGATTGGTGTCCTTGAGGTATGCAGCATCATAGACTAATTCTTTAGCTGCCTTTAACTTTGTAGCCATATCCGCAATCATAAAAGCAATGGCTTCAAAATCCCCAATTCTTCTTCCAAACTGCTTTCTCTCCTTTGCATATTTAATGGATTCATCAAGTGCTGCCTGGGCTATGCCAATGGATTGAGATGCCACACCAATACGCCCCACATCAAGAGTTTTCATGGCATTTATAAACCCCTTGTTCAATTCTCCAAGAAGGTTGCTCTTATGTACCCTGACATTATTTAAAATAATGTCGCTGGTTGCACATCCGATTACTCCCATCTTAGCCTCCGGCTTTCCACAGGACACACCTTCCTGTTTCATATCGACAATAAAAGCGGAAATACCTCTTGTACCCTTGCTCATGTCTGTCTTGGCATAGATCACTGCAAAATCAGCTAAAGGCGCCATTGTAATAAAAGTTTTACGACCATTTAGTACATAATAATCCCCGTCTTTCACTGCCGTTGTAGACATACCACCTGCATCGGAGCCCGCTCCAGGTTCCGTCAATGCAAAGGCAATTTTTTTATCTCCCGTTACTACCGGTTTCAGATATTTATCTTTCTGCTCATCATTTCCTGACAGCAGCAGGGGGCCTCCGGAAAGAGAATTTGGAGAGGAAACATATATGCTGGCAACTCCGCTTACTCTTGCAATTTCCTCCATTACAATCACATAAGCACGATTATCAGCTCCGGCACCTCCCAATTCCCTTGGAACTTTTATTCCAAAAAAACCTGCCTTGGCCATTTTCTTTAAAATTTCTTCTGGAAATTCTCCTGTAGCTTCAACTTCATCCAAAATATCCGATGTAAGTTCTTTTTCAGCAAAACCTCTTGCCAGTTTTCTAATCAGTTGATGCTGTTCTGTTAAAATCATAATCTTCCTCCTTACTTACCTTCCTTTGAATTTCTTTTTTTAACTGTTTTACATTCACTTTCCCATTAAGATTCGTTGGGAATTCTTTAAAAGTATAAATATATTTTGGAACCTTATAATCAGCAATATGTTTTTTTAAATATCTCACAAGACCATCTACATCCAGTTTTCCATTCTCTGCAACAATACAGGCTGCTATTTCCTCCTGCACGACAGGTACGGGTATTCCAAACACCTTTACCTGAAGGACACCGGGATATCTCAAAATTGCCTCCTCTATTTCCACTGGCGATATATTTTCTCCAGATCTTATTATGATATCTTTTTTTCTACCAGTAATATAAAGGTTTCTACAGTTGTCGACATAGCCGATATCTCCCGTATAGAGCCATCCTCCTTTAACCTTTTCGCAATTTTGTCTTGTGCATTTATAATATCCCTTCATTACATTGAAGCCCTTAACCAGGATTTCTCCGGCCTCATAAGGCCCCAAATCACGTCCGTCTTTTGTACTGACAATTTTTATTTTCACATTGGGGATCACCTTCCCCACGGAAATACATTTAATATTCATTGAATCATCATAACCATTGAAAGTAACACAGGGAGACGTTTCCGTCTGTCCATAGGACTGCTGCAGCTTTTCAAACTTCAGCTCTTTACATATCTTTAAATAATCTTCCTTAAATACTTTTGATCCGGCTATAATTCCCGACTTCAAAGAGGACAGATCATATTTCCTCCTCTCGGGATTGCTCAGCAGGGCCAAGAATATTGTAGGTACGCCATTTAAAATAGTAATTTTATACTTGTGGATACATTTCAAAATACAGGAGGTATGAAGCTCCGGCATCAAATAAATGCAAAATCCCACTCTCAAGCTGGCAAGAAAACCAGTACTCAATCCAAAGCAGTGGAATAAGGGAACTGACATGCACATTCTGTCACCTGCTTCCCACTTCATCTGTTCCACCGCTTCTCTAGAAATATTTACAAGCTGGTAGTGAGTGAGCATAACACCTTTTGGAAAAGATGTAGTGCCTGATGTAAATACAATGCTGGCAATATGCTGTGGAGTGACTTTATTTTCCGCTTCTTTTAGATTTTCCACATCAGAAGGATTTAGATTTTTCAAGATCTGATCTCTATTTTCCCCATGATGTTCATTTTTGCCCATATACATGTATTCTTTTACTTTACCTATATTTCTATTATTCAAACAGTTTATAATGTTTTTACTATTGCTGCAGCAATCACCATAACAAACATACTCTACATCTGAATATTCAAAAGTTTTAGCTAATTCTTCTTCCTTATATCTTGGGTTTATTAACACGGATACAGCTCCAATTTTAGCTAATGCCACATAGGTAATTATCCAATTTGGAGTATTGCCGCCCCAAATGGCAACATGAGTATTGTATTTAATGCCGCGCTTCAGGAATTTAACTGCAAATACATCGGAAAGTTCGTCTAAATCTCTCCAGGTATAAAAAACATCCCTGTATTCAAATGCACTTTCGTCTGCCATAGTTTTCAACCTCTGTAACAAAACTTGCCCTATTGTTATATTTTCCAATCTCATATATCAGATCTTCCTTTTCTAATTAAGGTAAATAATCTAAAACTTAACTAAGCATTTCTTTAAAAGTTTGGATTGCTGTTTTAGCCTGTTCATAATTAGCCATCTGCCTGTCAACTTCAATCACTGTACTTGGAATATCTGCTGAATCAAGGGCTTTTCTTACAAATACACAGTCAAATTCCTCGGGGTCACAGAACTTGGTCATGAAAATAATTACCCCATTCGCACCCGTACGCTCTGCCAAATTTACAATATAGTCAGCCCTTTTCTTGTCCACATCATATAATACAGAGCAATTACCCATATTAGAAAATTTTGCACTAAGTGCGTCCAGAGACGACTTTTCAGATTCTGTGTCCGTATCTACTCTATACTGACGTGATTCATCTGCAATATCATCTCCCACAACCTGCATATTATTGTCATCCAGAATATTCAACAGGTTTCTACTGTCAGCCAAAATTCCAGATGTGACAATTTTGATCTTTCTATCTTTTCCTTTACCGCTTTCTCTCAAAGCCTGTATAAATTTATTTACCAATTCAGTATGTTTTTCTTTTTCCATAAAATATGCACTCTTGAATATGTCGCTTCTCTGCGAAACGGTTATTTGTGGATACTCAACAAGCAGATCACTTAATTTTCTCATTGCAGCATTGTGTGCATTGTAGATTTTGATGGAATTCCAGAGTGATTCTTCAGAGAAAGATGATCCAGTTGCTTTTTCAAGATCTTTTATAACTCTCTCATATCCAGCTCTGGTAAATTTTTTTCCTCCTTCGCTGGCTCTGTTCTGCGGATAAGTCATTGGTATAAAAGGAATATCTTTCACTGCATATTTCCAGTTTTGTCCAAGGCATTTCAGTGAGTCACATAGGGAAGGTATTAGAATAGCTGATACTCCTCTATACTTGCCGGTAATTCCGAGTTCCAAAATAGATTGCATTATACTGCATATAAATGCAGGAAAATACTTTTTGGCTTCCTTTATCTCAATATCTGCACCCCAGGCTCCCATCGGAACAATTCCCATAGAATGTACAATTTCCTCAGGTGTATACACAGGTGCACAGAGAACCACTTTCTTACCTTCACTAAGATAATACTGAAGCTGCTTATCCGGGTTTTCAGCAATATCATGAAATTCCGCTAACAATTTATTTAATACATCCATTTTATTTGTCCCCCTTATTTGCTTCCATAATTTCAGTTAATCCCTGCACACGGGTTTCATACTGGGCTTCCGAGAAATTACGTGGATCAGCTTGATCTCCATCAAAGGATGCAACAGGTATATCACATTCTTCTCCAATCTGTCGGCTCATTTCATACATGAATCCGCTCCAGAGTTTGCAGGATCTATTGGTATGTACTAGCAAACCTTCTGCTCCAGTTTTTTTGGCCAGGGCAACTCTCTTATCACGGGCAAGTTCCAGATTTATGGCATTGGGAACTCTGCAATAAGCTTTTACAAGGCCGTCAAAATCATCATATAAGAATCCAAAGGCATCTGCATAAATTGTTGCTACCATATTTATTCCCCTGGATTTAAGACCTTTAGATGTAACACGAAGATAAGGCCAGCATGCAATTCCCTCAAACATAATTCTATATTTCTCATCTGCGCGGAAAGTGCTTGTACCTTCTTTAACAGCCTTTTTGTATTCCTCAACTAAAGTTTCAAATGCCTCTGCAGCTTCTACCGTTCCCCTTGCACATACTGCCACTGCCATGTGGTTCAACAAATCAAAACCATTTAATGGAGAAGGTTGATATTTAGTGTAACTGGTAGCTTCAAGCCATGCTCTCGAAGTACGATTTGAGATTTTCATAACTTCCTTGAATTTATTGTTGTCCCATTTCTTTCCCGTTATTTTTTCCAGCTGTTTAATTGCATCTATAAACTGACTTTTGATATAGGCAACCTGGGCATCCGATACTTCATAATCAGGATTAAACGGTATATCTATTAAAATAAGCGGTATATTTAGTTTTTTGGCAATACATTCATACCATTTGATCATACAGTTGCAAATATTGTTACAACATAATAGAAAATCCGGCTGCGGCATATTCTGTTCTTTGACATCCTTCAATTTTGTATAGGCAAGACTTATCCTTGCATAGGCACAAATATCATTGGAATAGCCTTCGCTCTCTGCTTCGGAACATAATCTTTCACCTGCTCCTCTGGCCGCAATTGCCGCTGCCTGATTTTCCGGATAACAGACTTTAATTCCCATTGTCTGAAAAATTTCCTGTGGAAAGTTACTTGCACACCATCCAATTTTTTCTCCCCTGTCTTTTGCCTCCTGAACTCCTTTATAATGGTTTACAATAATCTGATTCAGCTTATATGCAGCTGAATTAGGATCCAAAATCCTTCTTTTCTTCTTTTTCTTTTCTTCGGCCATTTCTAACTCCTCCTTCTTTTTAATCCACTTTATTATAAGCAGCTAATGCTGCACCAAGTGCACCCATCAATTGAGCAGAAGGTGAATAAAAAATTTCTACTCCCAGTTCCTTTGACATGGCATCTCTAACCCCGCCATTGCGAGCTACACCGCCGCTCATACAAACCTTTTCCCTTATCCCAATACGCTTTGCAAGAGAGGCAACTCGACTTGCTACAGAGCTGCAGATTCCGGCAACAAGATCATTCAATTCAACTCCGGCTGCCAATTGAGATATCACTTCCGATTCTGCAAATACAGTACAGGTACTGGAAATTTTAACAGGATGTTTTGCCGCTGCCGCCTTGACTTCCAAATCACCAATATCCAGCTGCAAAATCCTAGCCATAACATCCAAAAATCTTCCTGTTCCTGCTGCACACTTATCATTCATCAAGAAATTTACCATTCTACCTTTTTCATTCAAGCTAAGAACTTTTGCATCTTGTCCACCAATATCAATAATTGTCCTTGCATCAGGGAATACGTGCTGAGCCCCCAATGCATGACAAGTTAATTCGCTTATTTCTGCATCAGCATAAGCATAGGTAGATCTTCCATATCCTGTCACTACAACATATCTTAAATCATCTTGTTTCAATCCAGATTTTTCTAATACTTTTTTTCTTGACTTATCAGGTCCTTTTGTTCCAGTTCCTGCAGTTACGATGGAAGAAGCAATTACTTTTTTTCCATCTTTCAAGATGACACATTTTGATGTTGTTGATCCTATATCAACTCCCAGTGTATACATACTTGAGGATTCCTCCTTTATTTGTAATACAAATTCTGTAAATCAATCCTTATCAATATCAATTAACATATTCATATATTTATCCTATAATATCCCGTTCTTGTATCCTTGTATTCTTGTATCCTTGTTAACAAGTTCACAAGTATATAGTAGCACATTCTTTTTTATTTGTAAATAATTTCACAAAGATTTGAAGTTATTAATTTATTTATCAGCAAAGCTATTACAAAACAGGAATTGAAATCCCTTGGAATATTAGGGATTATCTAAATAATAGAGCAGCATAAAAATATCTCCAACAAAATAAACATGGCTGGAGATACAAAAATTTTTTATTTTTTCATTTGTCTACTTGACATGAAGCAGCTCACATCCGTGACAGCTTATTTAAATTGATTCTACTCCTTTCGAATGATTGAACACCTCTATATATACATTTGTATACATAATTTTCATTTTGTAAAATATTGGGGATATTCTTTTTTTGCCCTGTCAATCATCCCAGCATTAGTTTCCAAATGCTTTTCTATAGCATGTTGAGCTTTATTTAAATTATTTTCCTTAATTGCATCTGCTACGGCTTTATGTTCTTCTATTATTTCAGGCATTTTATTAACAAAAGCTACATCGAAATTACGCCATCTTATAATATGAAGCATTGGATTCTCCAAAATTTTTACCAGTCTGTAACGTTTTACACTGTCAATTATAATCTTATGAAATTGAGAATCTAAGTCTTGAAAATTTTTACTATATGATGTCATATTTCGACAATTATTTTGTAATTTTAAGTTTTTTTCCAGTCCTTCCACCAATGACAGTCTCTTATCTTCTTCGAGCTTTGTAAACATTTCATACAGTACTTCTTTTTCCACTGCAGTTCTAAGTACTAGTAGATCATCTATATAATCTATATCGATTAAACTTACATAGGTTCCCCTCTGCGGATATACAGTTAATAATTCCAATTGATCTAAACGTGTAAATACATTACGGATGATAAAACGTGAAACATCATACTCTCTGCACATTTGATTTTCACTAATTTTTTGTCCCGGCTCCAAATCAAGATTTAATATTCTATCTCGAATACTTCTATATACTTGTTTTACACTAATTGGTTGCTTGTTGTTTGATATATAATCCATACGATTCTCCTCTTTAAATTTTTTGATTATCATATAGAAAAACTAGTATTATATAATTTATACATTCTATACGATTTTTAACAAAGTTTTAATTCCGTAAATATCATTATATAATTAATGCCGCAGTATTTGCAAATGCTGTGGCATTAATTTCTAGTTCTAAACCTCCCAGTTTTACAGCATGACAGGTTAAGCAGCAACTACTTTTGGATAAATCTTGTCCACACCATATTTACATTTTCACTTTAAATTTATCACAATTTAATTACTTATTATAAATTTGTATATATGTATTGTCATACAATATTATCAGTACATCCTGTAATCCTCCGCAAACCTCTTTAGTACAGCTTTTTATAGAAGATAACTCCAACTCAAATTTATTATCCTTATGTTCCGAGTCTATTACAATACTTTTAGCATTTTTATAAAATATAGCTTTATTATAAGATAACAATCTACTTAATCTACCTTCTACACTTATACCTATACTCTTGTTTTTAAAACATTGTAAATATTGTTCCAGCTTTTTAACTACATTTTCATTCTCCAAGAAATTTGTCATTTATCCTCTCTCCTTTTTACATATAATCAAATAAAAAAGTGCTTATTGGGAAACAATAAACACTTTATAATTATTAAAATAATTAATTTGCTCCCTACGCCAGTATTAACTTAAACAGGTTCAAAGAGTCAGGTTTTAGCCTTCTCAACCAAAATGGTTCCTCTGCAAACACATATATTAAATTTTATATTTCATCTTGATATATTATACTTTGGTCAAATCTTTTGCTAAAACAGCTGAAACAATATCAATCTCTCTCTTTTTCCATGTCTTTGTCATGTCTGCCGCACCACCCATGATGAAATCCGCCTCCAAAAAAAACATCTCCGTGTTCTCTAAGGTGATGGCCATGTTCCATAAATTTCTCCAGCATCTGTTTGCGAAAATCCTCGTTGTCGCCTCCGAATTGCTTTTGAAGCCCTTCAATAATACGCTTGAGATATTCACTGAGGTTGGACAGTTCCTCATCGCTCAGACAGTCAAACACCTTATCCAGTTCAGGCGATGTATCATCGTCCATCTTACCGGCTGCTGCAGCACCTTTTTCAGTCAGTTTTATATTGAAGCTGCGGCGATCTTCCTCTGACGTCTTACGCTCAATATATCCATTTTTTTCTAGTTTACTCAAAAGTTCCGCCAGGGCCTGCCTGCTCATATCTAAAAGATAGGTCAATTCTTTCTGGCTGATCTCAGGTTTCATCTTCAGAATTGAAAGAACACGTCCCTGTCCTCTGTGGGGGTTACCCCATGGTCCAAAATTTTTAAAATTTTTCATTTGACAGCGATGCAGCAATGTATGCAGATGTACAAACTGTTCTAAAATTTCTTCTCTTATTTCACTCATGTGAAATACCTTCCTTTCACTAATTTTAATTACCTAGGTATTTTTGTCAAGTACTTGACTATAGTATAATGATTTAAAATTAACTTGTCAAGTACATGACTATAATTTGTGAAAACTTTTTACTGCTTCAACTTCAATAGTCTAATTATGTTCTCAACAGTCTTTTCCACATTTCCAAGTGGCCCTATTACTTTTAGTTTATATATTTTTTCATGTTTGAATTCCTCCAAAGTCCACTTATTATAAATTTTATATGTTTTCAAATTGTACATAATATCTTTGATCATTTACCTAATTTTTACTCATACATGTTATTCAATTTATTTTGCAGCACGATCCCAACTATATCAGCAAATCTTTTTGGAGATTTTATATACACTAAATTGCGGCCGTATATCTTTTTGGCAGCAGGAAGATCTTCATTACGTCCTGTGAAAACACCAAGGACGTAAACTCCATTCTGCTGCAAACCTTTCCTCACTTCCAAAGCAGTGTCATTTACACCCATATCATCTGAATAACTGTATTCAACAGGATTGGTTCCACTTGCAGGGATACACTGCATATCATTGGGTTTCCCATCAGATAGGACTATGAGCATTTTATGTCTGCAGTTTAATTTTTTCATCATATGAAGTGCAGTACGTATAGCCAAACCGTCTCTATTACATCCTGAAGCCGTATAATTGAAAATCCTATTGTTCTTGTCAACTTCATCATAATCACGAAAAAGATTGATAATTGTATAATCGTGAAAACTGCAAAAAGAGTAGACTTTTACAGGAATTTGGCAGCGTGTAAGGCTTTCAGCTATGATATATCCTTCCGTTGCAATAATTTCCTGACGATTTTTTTGTGATAATGATGCATCCAGCATTATATCCACCGTTAGATCTCTGACATCATTTTTAAGATTTTTTATAAAAATTTTATTGTCATAAAGATAAAGACTTCTCCAAATCTTTCCTACTATAAGTTTTCCCCTTTCCGCTCTGCAGGAAGATTCACGGTTAATGAGCATTACATTTTTAATTTTATTCGTCAACTTTAAGATGTTATTATTATTTCTTGCAAAATTTTCATTATAATGTATATTATTTTTTTCTCTTTGTTTTAAAACATCATCTCGATGTTTAACTGTACTAATATTACTTTCAATATGAACATCAAAATCCCCTCTTGTAAAATGAACATGACAATTTTTATGGTTTCCAACACACAAAATTTTTTCTAAAGCCTTTATCCGCGGTTCTTGCAAAATGGAAACTCCATAATACCCCTGCATAAATTTTCTATCGTATTTATTGATTTGATCTACAGATTTAAGCCAACTAAAAGCTCTGCGTAATTCATTTTTAGGACGTTTAAAAAATGAATTATGCCTAGAATTCGCTCCCTTCACCTTTACTTGAAAAATACTTCTGTCCTTATGTGATGTTGGAAGTATATTTTTTGATAAAAAGCGGGGTCCATATTGAAAATAAACTTTTATAATCTCCTTCATACGAGATATAATCTGCTTTGTATTCATATGTTCATCAAACTCTAAATCATTTAAAATGGTAAGTGCTAGATTTGTTGTATTAGGTTTTTCACCCAACGCTCTTTCAAAATGAGCTATCTTGATCTGATCTATAATGTCAAAAGACAAATCTGGATTACACCCGTCAAGAAATTTTTTTGAATAATCACGCCGCAGATTTTCAAGAACTAGTCGTTCATTTTTTGCTTTTTTATAAGTACAATTTTCTAAAGCTATCCATGTCAACTCTTCCAATAATTCACAGTTAGTGTCTTTTTTTAAATAGTTAAAAAATCCCTCTAAAAGTGAATAGTCATAGTATTTATGAACAGCTCCTATAATATAATTCAAGTAAAGATCAGCTTTTCCATTTTTATCATATGCCTTTTTTTTTGAATTGAAGGAGTAATCAGACGAAGCATTCCATATAATATTATTGGCTCTTTTTATCTCATCATTTTGTTCCTGCATAGTTAATCTGTAAAAATTTCACTCCTTTCCGCCCGTTCTGGTATTCTCAGGCGAATAACGTCTTCTATAATCTCTCTTTCAAAGCCATCAAAAGATTTATTTGTAATGCCCATTTTCAAAGCCTCAGATGCTTTCAAGCCCTTGTCTATAAGATGAATAGAAGAAATAAGCCCCCTTAGATCTACGGATTTCGTAGAGATCTCCGAGCTTTCACTTTTCTTTTGAAGATCCTTAAACAGACCTATAAATTGTTCAAGATATTTATCTTTCATATTAGGAAATTCTCGCTTAAGCAGCTTCATAAGATTCTTGGAAGAAATTGTTGGCATTTCAATAACCATAAAACGCGAAACCAGAGCTTCATTAAGTTCTCTAGTACCTGCATATCCATAATTCATCGTAGCAATGAATCTGGCAGCATCTTCCAGAGGGATTCTGTCATAACCTGGTATGTCAATAATTCTTCGAAAATCCAGGATAGCATGAAGAAGTGCAATGGATTCATTCCTCGCCATATTGATCTCATCAAGAACTCCGAAGCCTCCCAATGTGGCACATTCATAAATTGGACCTTTTCTAAAAATGACTTGTCCATTTTTAAATGTATCAGCTCCCACAAGAGATGAAAAATCCGTATTGACATGAAAAGAAATATCCCAGATGGGCCTCCCAAAAGCAGCTGCCAGGTTTTCTGCAAAAACATTTTTTCCACTTGCCTTAGGACCAACTAAAAGAAGATTCTCTCCACAGAGAACAGCTGTAATTGCCTCCTCCCAAATTTCTTTCCCGTAATAATTGTATTTAGGTTTGGGTATTCTGTATTTTATATCAGGATTCACCTTATAAAAATTTCGGTAACACTCTATTTCAGAAATTAATTTTTCATCAATTCCCTCTCCTCTCAAAAAATTTAATATAATTAACACCTCCAACTATTCAATATCAATATTTTAAGCATAACTTCAAGTCATTCAATATACATTAAGGAAGTTGATTTTTATATTGGTCATTGCTTATTGACTCCACTGGTTCCACATATTCCTCATCTTCATCCCTGTATTCCTCTACTATATTTTTCCTTTTATTAAATTTTCCAACTGCCTGATAGCTGTCCTCCGCATCAAATTCAGTATGCCTATCATATCCGTCCTCCATGACATCTTCAAGTACATCTTCTTCCGGAGGTCTATTTTTTGTTTCTACAGGCTTTAAATTGTCCATATTTTTTTGACAGTGAACACAGTATTCTGCATAGGGAACATATTCCAAACGTTCCTTTTCTATCTCTTTGCCGCATTTTTTACATATTCCATAGGTACCGTCTTCCATATTCTTCAATGCACTGTCTATCTTCCCTATAATAATTTCCTCATTTTTTTGAAAAGCCAATCCTCTCTCTTTATCGTACAGGCTGCTGGCACTATCTGCAGGGTGATTGTCATAAGCAGACAGTTCAGAAGAAAATTCTTCATTGGACTTTATAGTGTCATTCCTTTCCATCTGTATCAATAGATCCTCTGCTTCCCTTCTTTGTGATTTCAATTTATTCTTGAACTTTTCCAGTAAATTATTATCCATAGTTATAAAACTTCCCTTCATAATTATTTCAACATACATATATTTTAGCTAAAATGATGAAGGTTTATTCTATAAGCCAAAATTTTTCTTTAATTTTTTCAACATATTTTTATACCTAGTATTTTTCTTCAGAGCTTCGAATGAGGTTCAGATGAAAAAAAGCATTTCTCACTAGCAGACTGCATCTGAACCTAGAAATCACTTGACCTAGTAACTTCCCCTAGGTATTTTAAATTCACAGGGTACTTCAACCTGGCATTTTCCACATCCATACCTGGGATAATATTTTTCAGATGTTTCATCTAAAAATCTGGCACAGGCAATATGATCTTTTCCTCTTTCTACGGATATGGCCCTGGAGGGGCAATTCTCAGCACATTTACCGCACATTATGCAGTATTCATATATGTCCTTGTATTTTCTCTCATCAGGAGATAAATATAATTCTGTAACAATGCTTCCAATTCTTCCGGCTATGCCCTTTTGCGTTATAAGCCCCCTTGAAAGTCCAAATGATCCAAGACCGCATACAAAACCTACATGCCTCTCAGACCAGTTGCTTGTAAAGGACAATTCAGGATGTAGTGGACTACCTTCAAATTTCACTGACCAAAACCTTTCATCCAAGGAAGGTACTACACTATCATATCCTTCTTCCATTAATTTTGATTTCAAATGATTGCAAAGTTTATTTAAAAAATTTTGGCCTTCAATACGCCCATGAAGCCACTCTCTAGAAGGCCACAACATGTCCCTTTTATTTCCCTTCCTGACTGTTTCACTAAAAGGCAGAAAAAAGGATATAACAGTCTTAGAGTTTGGAAGCCATTCTTTCGGTGCCATAAAATGTTTTCCAACTGCATACGGTTTCTTCAACAGTAAAAAATACTCGTCACTGGCAGATCCAAATGCCAAGATCGGTTTCTCGAAAATTTTCATCCCTATGACATCTTCTGAAATAGCTTCTTTCTTACCTATATAATTGTACTTTGAGTTCTCAACAAAATCCTCTGCGGCTTTTATTAAATCCTGTCTATTCACTATTATCCCCCCATATCACCACAATTTAAGATTATAATATAATCAATCAATCATTTTACTCAATTCATCTATACCATCTGATATCTCTTTTTCAAGTCTCTTTACTCTGTCAAGAATAACTTTAGGCTCATCGTAATGAACTTCCTTATATTCTACTTCCCTATACCTGTTTATAGAAAGATCATAGTCATTTTCTCTTATTTCATATACAGGCACAAAAAAACTCTGGTCAGTTCTCTTTCTATCCGTTTCACCTTCCAAGTTGTTGAATCTTGCTATTATATCAGGTATATCGTTGTTTGCCACAGGTCTTCTCTTGTCATCCAGCGAAAATCCATCTGACTTCATATCATAAAACCATACCTTGTCTGTTCCACCGCTGCCCGTTTTTATAAATATAAGAACCGCTGTGGATACTCCTGCATAAGGTTTGAAAACTCCACTTGGCATACTTATAACAGCTTTCAGCTTGTTGTTATCTATTATTTCTTTTCTTACCTCCTTGTGACCTTTGGTAGATCCAAACAGCACCCCTTCTGGCACAATAGAAGCACACCTTCCCCCAATCTTTAATATTCTCAAAAAAAGTGCCAGAAACAAAAGCTCCGTCTTCTTAGTTTTAGTAATTTTTAAAAGATCTCCAGAAACTGCCTGATAATCGAGGCTTCCCTTGAAAGGAGGATTTGTCATAACAAGCGTATATTTTCCGATGTCTCTGTTTTTTTTAGAAAGAGAGTCCCTATATTCAATATTTGGAATGTCAACTCCATGAAGCATCATATTCATGGCACCAATTCTAAGCATAGTTCTATCAATGTCAAATCCATTGAACATCTTGTTGTCAAAGTGATCTTTTAGCCTGGATATTGAAAATAAATCACTGTAATTATTCCTCAAATATTCCTCTGCTCCAACTAGAAAACCTGCAGTACCCATTGCAGGGTCAACTATAATGTCTTCTGGCGTAGGTTTCATCAACTCAGTTATCATCTTTATTATATGCCTTGGGGTTCTGAACTGACCATTGGTACCTGAAGTGGAAACTTTAGAAAGCAGATACTCATAGAGATCTCCCTCTACATCTCCAACGCCTAAATCAAGTTTGTCTATGGCATCAACTATCTTAGACAACATAAGATCTGTAGGTATCTTGAAAATGGCATCTGACATGTACTTTGAATATGCAGAGCTTCTATTTCCATAAACGTTTTTTATAAAAGGAAAAACCCCTTCAGACACTATTTTGTACAGCTGCCCTGCTTCTTCATTCTTAAATCTACTCCACCTCAAATATTGTTTACTTTCCGGAAATGTTTTTTTTAATTTGGCTGCAGTAAGCTCAGTATTGCTCTCATTTAAAGTTTCATTATCATCTAGATCTTTTATAAACAGAAGATATGTAAACTGCTCTATTACCTCCAGCGGATTTGTAATACCTCCGGTCCAGAATATCTCCCATATTCTATCTATTTTATTCTTCAATTCACCCGTGATCATCTGCTATCTCCTATATTATATAGATGAATTTTTTCAACTCTCCTGATTTAAGTATACTATAAAGTACTGAAAATAAAAGTTTTTTACTAAATTTAGTTTATGCACATATTTCAAGCATATAATATCTTAGGCTGTATTTACAATCGAAATCCGTCAAAATACTAGCTTATTAATGGTTTCTTTGATAAAATATTCATAACAATCATCTGTTATGAAATTTTTCTAAATTATAGTATAATTAGACTCTAATAAGAAAAACTTATATATAAAATAAACACAAAGGAGGAACAGATATAATCATGAAAATTAGTGCGAGAAATCAACTAAAGGGAAAAATAATTGAAATCAAGGAGGGAGCTGTAAATGGTGAGGTAATACTAGATATAGGAAATGGGAACAAGATATGCTCCATCATAACTATGGATGCAATAAAAAACTTGGGACTTAAAGTAGGATCTGAAGCCACGGCAGTGATCAAAGCATCAAATGTAATGATTATGATCTAGTATGGCTTACTTGTATAAAATTTTTTATAATGTATGATGACTGCCTTTATGAATAAAAAATATCCATAAAAAGAACGCCTTTTATAGAGGCGCTCTTGACATACCAACAATTACATTCAACACCTGCATAAATTTCAGAAAATCACAGTTCCCAGCTCTTTCACCTATTCCGGATATAGTACAGTCCACAAATTTAGCCCCCGCCTCAGCTGCTCCGAGAGAATTTGAAAGAGCCATCCCAAAATCATCATGGGCGTGTATTTCAATTTCCACAGGTACTTCCTGCATCAATTTTTTTACACTGTAGAATACCCTCCTGGGATAAGATATTCCAACTGTGTCTGAATATCTCACCCTTTTAATTCCCATTTCAGAAACAGCACTACAGAATTCAATTAAAAAATTTATATCCGATCTGCTGGCATCCTCCATCCCTATGGTGACTTCAAAGCCTCTGTCAAGGGCATAGGCAGCACACCTTTTTACTCTGTCCAAAACCCATTTCTTATCTTTTCCCAGTTTTGAACTAATCTGCAGATCAGATGTCGGAATAGATATATGAATTATATCAACATTGCAATCTATGGATGCATCTATATCCTTGATATTTGCCCTGTTCCATGAAGATATCCTGCTTTTTAATCCCAAACCTGCAATTCTTTTAATGCTTTCCTTCTCATATCCGCCCATAGCCGGACAGCCCGCTTCTATTTGATAAATTCCCATGTCATCGATAAGTTTTGCAATTCTCACTTTTTCATTTACTCCAAAAGCTATACCAGCTTTTTGCTCGCCGTCTCTTAAAGTAGTATCAACTATCTTTACATCCACAATCACACCTTCTTTCAGATAAGCTCTACTTCAAGCTGATTTTTTAAAGTCGTTGAACATTTTGAGCAATTCATCATCCAAAATATTTCTCTTGAGTTCAGTACTCACTTTTCTTATTTTATCCAAAAATTTTTCAATATTCACACCCTCATAGTCCACATTGAGTTCTTTCAATTTGACCATGACAGCCTTTTTACCCGAATGTTTGCCTATATACATGGTTCTCGTTCCACCTATATCACAGGGATTGTAAGGTTCGTAATTTCGAGGATTTTTTTCTATTCCATCCACATGAATTCCCGATTCGTATTTAAAAATATCTTTTCCTATTACAGCTTTCATGGGGGATACTTTTTTATCTGTAAGTTTTTCATAAACTCCCACCGCTTTTGCCAGTAATTTTAAATTACCGTGAAGCTCTCCATTTTTTATGATTTTAAGGGCTAAAACAACTTCCTCCAGGGGTGCCATATTGTAAATTTGTCCATTAAAAGCTGTAGATACAGAGTCCGCTCCGTCGACACAGGCTTCCAGACTGACAGAAGTGGCCATATAATATTTATTGCTTGCACAAAAATCAACATAGACAGAAAATCTGTCCTTTATACCTTCTATAAATCTACTCCAGCCTGATAAATTGTATTTTACCACATCTTTTACTCTAATACACACCACATCCATGCTGTTGAATATCTTATCAGATTCCTCCATAGCAATTTTATCTAAATCCCTGATACTGACTTCAAGCATTATTTTCTTGTCTTTTAATTTTTCCAGAGAATTTTCATCCAAATATCTCAGCTTTTTATAATTTAAAATGACATATTTAAATTTTTGTGCGTCAAATGCATTTTCAAATCTGCATATATATTTGAGTCCTTCTGGCAGTTCCGTGATTTTTTCAACCACTTCCTGGTTTATTTCTATAAAATCCACTCCCAGATCTTTAATAAGCGCAAGAAATTCGGCTGTCAGTTTTAGATCAATGTTTCTATTTGCTTTCACAATTTCAGGCAATGTTCTGTCTATAATGATCTTTCTATGTTTGTCTATTACAATGGACATTTTATACACCCCCTCATTCAATTCACAATTCACAGTTGAAAATTATCAGTTATCAATCTCAGTAATAGACAAAATTTCAGGTTCGGCAGCTTTTTCAAGTTCCTTTGCAGCTTTTACCACCGCCCTGTTTATGGAATCATACATCTCCATAACCTTTATATTCTTCGCCTCCAGCTTTTCTCTGGGATCATCTCCAATTCTCAGCACGATTACTCCATCACAGTCACCTATAGTCCTCATTATTTTAGACATTTTATCTTCCTGATCCAAACAATCATAAATTCCCATACAATACTTATCTACATTTCTTTTTTCCAGAAGTCTTATGCTGCCCTGGTCATAGGAATATATATAAAATTCGTTAGCATGCCCAAAATGCTGATCTATGTTAATGCCCGATTTAGAAGAAATTGCAAACTTATATTTTCCACCCTCAGGGGCAGTTTCTTCAGGCTCATTTTTTTCTACTTTACCGGAGCACTTGCTTATGCAGCCTTCGCAGCCTATATTCCTAAAATCTATAGAGTGATCCTCCGACAGAGTTCCTATGGCATCTGCCCTGCACTGCCTGCAGTGATACATCTGCTTTATATCAACTTCACATTTTTTTCTCATTTCATTCAATTCCACATTTGAAACCAGCGGCAGATCTTCAAATCTGCTTCCCTGTACAGGTATCATCTGCATTATATTTGTCATATATGCCCCGCACTCTTTTACCTTTTTTATAACTTCCACTATGTGATTGTCATTTATACCCTTGAGCATAACTGTATTTACTTTGCATACTATGCCTTTCGAGCAGAGATACTTGAGCCCTGCGAGCTGGTTGTTTAAAAGTATTTCAGCTCCCTCTTCCCCTGTATATTTATGTCCTAAATAATTGACTTCCCTGTATATTTTTGCCCCTATTTTCTTGTCTACAGCATTTATCGTAACTGTAACATGCGACACTCCAAGCTCTATCAGCTGATTTACATAGAAAGGAAGCATAAGCCCGTTGGTTGAAAGACAGAAAGTTGTCTCAGGAGAATACTGTCTTATGAGTTCAAGAGATTTTTTCACTTCATCAAAGTTTGCAAGAGCATCTCCAGGTCCTGCTATTCCCACCACAGTCAGGTTTTTAATCTTGCTTTTCACCGCCTTGAATTTTTGAAGGGCTTCCTCAGGACTAAGCACCCCGCTTGTAACTCCTGGTCTGCTTTCATTTGCACAGTCATATTTTCTGCTGCAGTAATTACAGCTTATATTGCATTTAGGTGCAACAGGTATGTGCATTCTGGCAAATTTATGTGCGTTGTCTCCAAAACACGGATGAGTGCAGGTTTTATCGCCAACTGATTTTTCTTCTTTCTCCATTTTTGCCATAGGTGCATAAAAATCATTATATGCCTTTTCCCTATAAGTATTTTGAGTATGCTCCAGAACTGCATTTGCCACAGAATCTATTAAAAACGAAGAACCCGTGTATCCGGTTATAACCTGTCTCTGACCGCCAACCCTGTCATGTATAGGAAATCCTATCCTTATCAATTTCAGCTTCAGTTTTCCTGCCATCCTCCTTCCATCGGAATTTCCAAGCATCAAATTGATTTTCAGCTTTTCTGCATAACTTTCCATGGTGCCAAAATCCGTATCATCCAAAACTATGGAATCTTCCTTTTGAACTTTAAGTTCCTCCTTGAGTCTGCGGCGAAGTTCAGGATTTTTAGATCCCATTGCAGCCATCTTTATAAGTATCCCATTTTCAAGACAGAGTCTGGCAACTGCATATACAAGCTCCGGCTCGCCATACAGCATCACCCGGGCTTCCCCTGTATACTTATGGTTGTCAATCATGGCATCCAGATATCTTCCTCTCTGAACTACATATTCCTCTGGAATAGGAACTCCAGTCAACTTCGATACCAGGTCGATAAACTGGTTCGTATTTCTAAAGCCAATGGGAATAGGGCATTTATAAAGAGGTACATCGTACTCATTCTGCAAATACATTCCTGGAGACTTTTCATCGGATACGGTAACTCCCATTTCAATAGTGGCTGCTGCTCCAGGCATTTTTTTAATATCCTCTATTTTTGTGCCGCCCTTCGGTATCCTCCTGTATTTGTCATTATGTGCAGAATCGAGGGTATTTGACACATCCGGTAAAATTGTATATCCTATCTTGAAATCATCAAGTATTCTCTTTATATTTCTCACATCTCCCGGATTCAGGTTGGCACATATTATATTCAATTTACCTGTACTTTCAGATTTCTCACAGACTTGTTCAACAATACTCCTCAGTGCCGTATAGTATCCCTCGGCCTGAGTGGCTCCATATCCTGGAGTTGAAGCAGTTATTATTTTTATATGCTTTATCTTTTCATTATCCTTTTCTTCTTCATAAAATTCTTCTACAATTCTTTTTGTATCTTCTCCTATAGTCTCCGCAAGACAGGTTGTCATTACACCAATAGTAGTGGGCTCGTACATCTTAATCATATTTCTAAGACCTTTTTTAAGATTTTTGGTACCTCCATACACAGTGCCTTGTTCGGTAAGAGCAGATGATGCTATATCAACAGGTTCATTATAATGAGTTGCCATATGTCTTCTTATATAAGTACTGCAGCCTTGAGAGCCATGTAAAATAACCATGTTGTTTTCTATTCCCTTAAAAGCCATTACTCCTCCCATGGGCATGCACATTTTACACGGATTTACATCCACATTGACCAGTTTTTTATTACCCATTCCAATCATCTCCTCAAATTTTTTATACATAGTCCCAAACAGGGCTGTTTACAGTTAAATCTATCTCTTTTGCAAAATTTATAGCACCCTGAAATCCCCCAAGTATGTGCTTTCTCTCATGATTATGATCGCAAAATGCAACTCCCAGCTTATATGCAAGAGGCCTCTCTTTGACGCCGCCTACAAGTACATCTGCTCCCTTTTCCACCATGAATTTCTCAAGTTCATAGGGATTTGCATCATCAAGTATTACTGTTCCATCTTTTGTAATCTGCCTTATTATTTCATAGTCCTCAGGTTTTCCAGTCTGTGTTCCCACCATTACAGTTTCCATTCCCAGATCCCTGAACTGCTTTATAAGAGATATGGCCTTATAACCTCCGCCTACATATATAGCTGCTTTTTTACCCTTAAGTCTGCCCCTGTAATAATCAAGCTCCGGCTGTATTTTTTCACTTTCAGCCTTTATAAGTTCCCGAGCTCTTTCTACAGTTTCCTCATCTCCCACAATATTTGCAACCTGAAGCAGTGAATTTTCAGTATCTTCAAGTCCCACGAAGCTTGTTTTTATAAATGGAATATCATATAATTCCTCCATCTGCTTGGCCAGATATCCCATGGAACCGGCACATTGAACTATATTGAGCTTTGCCTCAGGTGCCTTGACTATTTCGTCAACTTTTCCATCACCTGTAAGTTTTGAAACAATATCAATGCCTATTCTCTTTAAATAATTTTCCACTACCCAGACTTCTCCTGCCAGATTGAAATCCCCAAGATAGTTTATTCCGCTCACTTTCTTATCACTTTTTTTATCTCCTATGAGCTTCAATATAGCATTACAGGCAGCTCTGTAACCTGTGGATTTATTCCCTGAAAATCCTGGCGACTTTACAGGTATTACCCTTATTCCATATTTTTCTTCAGCATTTCTACAGACTGCATCTATGTCATCACCTATAACTCCCACTATGCAGGTGGCATATATGAAAATAACCTTGGGATGAAATTTTTTAACTATCTCATCAACAGCTTCCCTCAGCTTTTTTTCTCCTCCAAATATGACATCTGTCTCACTTAAATCCGTTGAAAAACTGTTTCTGAACAATTCCGAACCGCTAGACAGGCTGCCCCTCAGGTCCCAGGTATAAGCTGCGCACCCTATTGGTCCATGTATTAAATGGAAGGCATCTGTTATAGGATTTAGTACTACTCTTGCGCCACAGTACACACAGGCTCTCTGGCTAACTGCACCGGAAACACTGTTTTCTTCGCATCTGATCTTTGAATTCTTATTTTTGGAGTTGTAACATACAAATTCTCTTCTATCTTCTATAATTTCAGCTTTCTCGGCTTCCAATCTCAACTGAATATTTTCCATAAAGATCCCCTCCATTAAATAAAAAGTACTTATAATATCAAGTTTGGATTCAAGGTGATGCCTGAATCCAAACCAGTCTTTAATTCATATGATTTATCGTACTACTTCAAAATCCTCCTCTTTACACTCTCTGTCATCCTTGTCGAGCATTGCATCACACATTCTCCTTACCAAATCTATGGCACCGGAGTAGCCCACTTTAGGAGTGTACTGATGTCCATACCTGTCCATTACAGGAAATCCAAATCTGACAAACGGAATGTCTTCTGCTCTGGCAATAAATTTTCCATAGGTATTGGATATCAAAAGATCCACGCCTTCATTTTTTATAAGCTGATGCATCTCAAAGAAATCACTATTAGCTTTTACAATTCCCTCTATACCGGCTTTATCCATAATGGCTTTGATCTTTTTCTCAAATAATGCTCCAGGAGTACCTGTTATTACATATTTGGGGGTCATTCCCAGGGTTATTAAAAATTGAACTAGTGGAATTACAACATCTGGATCTCCAACTACAGCTGCCTTTTTACCGTTGAAGTATTGAGCACAGTCAAGGATTAAATCAAGAAGCTGACCTCTTTCTTCCTCAATTTCTTCAGACACAGGCTTTCCTGTAATTTTAGCTAATGTCATAATCAAATCATCCATTGCATCAATTCCAATGGGAACCTCTAATGTTTTGAAGGGAACTTTGCATTTAGTCTCCAATTTCTTGGCTGCATCTTCTGAAGAATAGCTCCCAAAAGCTATAGTCATATCCGAATTTCCAGCATCTATTATATCTTTAACCCTGGTACCGCCTTCAGGAAATACTTTATAGTCGCCTGTATTTGGTGCATCAAGCACTCCATTGGTATCAGGAAATATTATATATGGGATATCCATAAGTCTGAATATTCTTTTCATCTCTTTCATGTCAGCAGGTCCTACAAAGCCAGGAATTATATTAAATTTCCCATTTTTCTTTCCACTGTTTACCGAAAGATACTGCACCATACTTCTTACCATGTTTGAAAATCCGGTGACATGTGATCCCACGTAACTTGGCGTATTTGTATGAATAACCAGCTTTCCTTCCGGTATTTCCATGTCCCTTATATAAGTAGGAAGATCATCTCCTATGGTTTCAGAAAGACATGTGGTGTGGATGGCTATTATATCTGGATTGTACATTGCAAATATATTCTTAACAGCTGTCTTTACATTTGAACCACCGCCAAACACACAGGCACCTTCAGTAAATGAACTCGAGGAAGCCAATGCCGGCTCTTTGAAATGTCTTGAAAGCACCGTCCTGTGATAAGAACAGCATCCCTGGGAACCGTGGCTGTGCGGCAGGCAATTGTGAATTCCAAGGGCTGCATACATTGCTCCAACTGGCTGGCAGGTTTTGGCTGGATTTATTCTCAAAGCTTTTCTTTTTACTAATTGTTTTGGTGTTGCATCTAACATTATTTTTCACCTCCTGAAACTGCTGCTTCATCCGACAATTTTCCCTCTATTAAAGGTTGTTTTTTCCAGGGCGGAGTCAAATACTTCCATGCCGGAGTATAAACTCCCCTTGCCAGTTCTCTGGCAAATACAACTGCACCTTTAAATCCTGCATAAGGTCCTGTATAGTCATAGGAGTGAAGCTGCCTTGACAACACTCCCATTTTTTCAATTACATACTTCTCCTTTATTCCTGTCAGAAACATATCAGGATGGAGTTCTCTTATGAATTTTTCCATTTCGTGGGCATTTAAATCGTCTATTATCACCGTATCATTATCCATTTCCTTTTCCAATCCGCCGTAATAAGATACTGGCACACCTTCTTTTCTAAGAGCTTCTGCTCTTTCCTTTGGTACTATAACACGATATTTTTCTTTATCCGGCTCTACAGTTATTTCAGGAATATTCTTGCTGTCCGCATCAACTTTTATAGTTGGAATAACTTCACTTCCTTCATAATCGTCACGATGTCCGAACTCATGGCCTGCAAGAATGGTTTTTACACCAAGATCCTTTAGCAGAACCTGATATGTCTGGGCTCTTGAGCCGCCTACATATAAACAAGCCAACTTGCCTTTTAATCTCTCTTTATAGTAATCTATGTCTGTTTCAATTTCAGCAAGTTCTTCTGCAATGATCTCTTCTGTTTTTTTATACAGATATGGATCATCAAAGACTGCTGCCAGCTCCCTCAGGGTATCAATTGTTCCCTTTATGCCTATAAAATTGCATTTGATCCATGGTATACCATACTTGGTCTGCATCATGCCTGCTATATAGTTGATTGATCTATAACACTGCACCAGATTCACATCTGCAAGATTGGCATTTTGAATGTGCTCATAACTTGCATCTCCTGTAAGAGCTGTAATCACATTATAGCCTATTTTCTCAAGAATTCTTTCAATTTCCCAGGAATCCCCGCCTATATTGTATTCTCCCAGTATATTTACTGAATACTTTTTATGCTGGCCGTTTCCCTTTCCTATTATTTCACTCATAACCGTATTGTTTGCTATATGGTGACCTGCAGATTGTGTTACACCTTTATAACCTTCACAGTTAAAGGCAAGAACATCAATTCCATAGAGTTTCGAGGCTTCCCGTGCTACTGCATTTATATCATCACCTATAAGTCCAACAGGACATGTTGCATATACACCTATGGCCTTGGGATGAAAAATTTCAACTGCTTCCTTTATTGCATTTTTTAATTTGTCAACTCCGCCAAAGACTATATTTTTTTCCTCCATATCCGTAGAAAAAACATATTCATTAAAATTTTGTCCACCTTCTTCAGCTTTTGACTTGAATCTTCTTCCGCCCCAGGTATAAAAACAGCACCCTATAGGTCCGTGGGTTATGTGTACCATATCCTTTATAGGTCCCATAACAACGCCTTTACAACCGGCATAACAGCATCCTCTGGCTGTAATCACACCTGGTATAGTCCTTACATTAGCTGTAATGACCGGGTTTGGAGATTCTTCCGTCTTTATAACAATATGCTCTTTTCTCTTTTTATAGGTTTTAGCCGGATATGGTTCCAAAACCTCATTTACTACTTTATCTAATTTTTTTCTCATAAAATCCCATCCTTTCACAAAAATTAAATAGCAGCGTCTCCTGTTTCTTCTGTCCTTATCCTAACTATGTCTGTCACTTTTGTTACAAATATTTTTCCATCTCCGGGATTTCCCGTTCTATTAGTCTCTATTATAGTATCTACAACCTTTTTTACATCTTCGTCCTTTGCCAATATAATTACCAATCTTTTGGAAATGAGTCTGTGGGTTTCAGATATCTGTTCTGCAATTTTCCTGCCCGATGCCTCCAGTATATCTTTTTCACTGATAAAATCCTGGATAATAGAAAAATCAACTTTTTTTCTGCCTCTGCCAAGCACCTTTTTACATGTAATAGAAGGAAAACCAATTTTGGCAAGAGCATCTTTTGTCCTGCCCACCATATCCATTCTGATAATAACCATAATTTCTTTCATGCCGCTTTCCCCCTATAATTCCTCTGTATTTGAACTTATTGTATATGCTTCTTCTACAGGAGTTACAAATATCTTTCCATCTCCAAAGGCTCCTTTGGTCCCGGTTTTCGCATTCTTAGTGATTATGCTTATAATATCATCCTTGTCCTCATCTTTTATCACTATCAGCAGCATCTGTTTCGGTATTTCATCATAAAATATTTCTCCAACTTTTACCCCTCTCTGTTTACCTCTGCCCGTCACATCAAGCTTGGTAACTGCCGGGAAACCAGCATCACATAATTCCGAAAGTACAATTGAAGATTTTTCCGGCCTTATAATAGCTTTTACCATTAACATTATTGAACACTCCCCTTTTTTGTGTTAAACTTACATTGTATTAGAATTTAGTCGATTCTGGTACTTTTTTGGGTGTATCCCTTAAATCGCCTCAAAATTTAGGGATACACTTTATTATTTTATTCTCTATAAGCTGTACTTTCATATTATGACCTCAATCCATAAGACCATGTTCCATCATTATGGCTTCCAGTTCATCCTGTGCCATCGGCTTTGGTATTACAAACATGTCATTCCCATCTATGGCCTTGGCAAGTGCCCTGTATTCATCTGCCTGCTTGGCCTCTGGATTATATTGTATAACAGTTTGCTTATTTATCTCCGCCTCCGTAACCTCCGGGCTCCTCGGTACAAAATATATCAGTTGGCTGCCAAGTTTCTTTGCAAATGCATCAAGAAGCTCTCTCTCATTGGCAACCTTCCTGCTGTTGCATATTATACCTCCCAATCTAACTCCACCTGCATTTGCAAATTTACTTATACCTTTCGATATGTTGTTTGCCGCATACATGGCCATCATTTCACCACTGGCCACTATATATATTTCTCTGGCCTTTCCTTCACGTATAGGCATTGCAAATCCACCACAGACAACATCACCTAATACATCATAGAAAACATAGTCCAAATCATCCGTATAAGCTCCCAGCTGCTCCAGCATATTAATTGAAGTTATAATGCCTCTTCCGGCACAGCCGACTCCCGGTTCCGGTCCTCCGGATTCAACGCATTTTATGTTTTCAAATCCACTTTTCAATATTGAATCCAGATCAACATCCTCACCTTCTTCTCTCAGAGTATCCAAAACTGTCTTCTGAGCTAGTCCACCCATTAGAAGCCTGGTTGAATCCGCCTTCGGATCACAACCTACTACCATTATGTGCTTTCCCATTTCTGCCAGTCCTGAAGTAAGATTTTGCGTTGTAGTGGATTTTCCAATTCCACCTTTTCCATAAATAGCTACTTGTCTCATTCTACATATCTCCTCACTTATAAATTTTAATATGATCAATCATTATATATTTCAAAAAATATAACACAACTTTTTCAAAAATGCAATAGATAAAATTATTAATTTATCAAAATAAATATATTGTAAATGATAACATATCAATAATATAGTGCTTTAAAATATTGTTTAATAATTATCCACTTATACTCGTTGTATAATATGTTCACTATTAAACACAAAAAATATGGGTACTTATAATAGGATTTACAATGACCGTCATTGGGAGCAAATGGAGAGCAATAATATTATGACATATATTAAAAGAACAACCAATCAAATACGGTCAACTGAAAAAATCTATTTCGAACATATGTAATAAAATATTATCACAGGAATTAAAAAAATTGGAGATGGATAACCTTATTGAAAGAATTCCCTATACAACAATTCCGCCTAAAGTTGAATATCTACCCACTAACAGAGGAAAATCCTTGGAAAACATATTATATGAGCTATGCCTTTGAGGTAAAAAATACATGCCCTAAATATAATCTACATAAAAATAAATACATAACCATGTTGAATTTTCCAACACAGCTATGTACTTATAAATTTTAATAACAGAGGTTAACTCAATTTAAATTTCACTATTTTTTAGCACTGTTCATCATAAATAAATTTAAACTTTCTATTTATTTCTTTAAATTTATCTGTCCAATTTCTTCGTACATTTCATCATAATTACCTATACATATAACTGAATTAAAGCCTTTTTTTATATCCTTATTTAATCTGAAAATATCAACCTTATCCTGTATTTTCTGTTTTACTAATGGAATTCTAAAATTCCAGTTTCCTTTTAAATTATCATCTCTGGCAAAATTCATGTTGAAATCAAATTTATCGGGAACTATATCTCCGCCGGTTACAGGAAAAACCTCTGTAACTACAGTCTTTGTATTATCAGATCTTTATAAGTCTGCCAAAAGCTTCCTTGTCACCTTTCTTAGCCCTCTTAGCCAATTTTGTTAAGTCTATATATCCCATCTTAGCCTCCATCTTAAAATATGATCATATTTTATATTTACATATTAGATAAGTTAAGTTCACTTTTGGTTCTTCATTTAAGCAAAAATAATTGGAATAGCTTTTCACTATTCCATACAGCCTTAAACTTTATATAGAGTTTTAAATTATTTTTACTTTTTTTATGAAATAATCAATTCAAATAGTTTTACCAATTCACTTCCAACCCTACTCCAACTTCTTTCACAGGTAAAAATTTATTTATCTCCGCTTTAACGACAAAGGATGTACAGTGACATGGATATAACTCTTTTATGTTGTTTCGTCTTAAATAATTAACAGTCTTATTAACCTGCTCATCTATTTCAAATAAGTGAAACCCACCTATAACTCCCAATACTCTATTATCTTTACATATTTTCTTTGCATATTCTATTATATTGCATATTCCACTATGAGAACATCCAGTAATAATATAAATACCATTTTTACTTTTATATGCAAGTGCTGTATCATCCATCAGATAATCCTCAACCAAAATTCCATCAACATTTTGTTTTCCAATAGGTCTTCTTCTTTCAAAATTATTTGTCTGCGGTATTTCCCCTAAAAAAGTTATGTGTTCACTGACTTTTTTAGGTTTTCTTGAAAGTATTAAATTGCACTTTTTTTCTAGTTCCCCCTGTAAAATGGGAGAACAGATTTTCAAATTTCCTTCAAATTTTTCTGTAAAGGCATCTGGATGTGCGATAATGTTTATATTGTTTTTATACTGATGCTCAAAATAATATTTTAACCCTCCAGTGTGGTCATTATGGCCATGTGAAATAATAATAACACTTACTTTTTCTAAATCTACACCTAATGAAGCGGAATTTCTGAGAAATATATCAGAATAACCTACATCAAATAACAATATAGTATCCTCGTCTTCAATATAATATGAAACAGCAGGTTCACCATAATAATATTGGTCAATATATGTATTATTATCCACTAAAACTTTTAATTTCACTTCTGCATCTCCCCTTCTTAAAATCACCTATGTTTTTTCATATTATTCACTCTATCTGAAATCTGTACGAATCTGTCGTCTTCCCTTACAGGATCAAATATATCATCCTCAAGAAGCTTGCTCATATTTTCATACATATCCAGTGTAAACCCTGGCTTGTTTCCCGAAAGCTCATCAAAACACCATACAGAAGAAATTTTCTCTTTTTCGTTCAGGTTGTTTACCTCAATATACTCTATCCATTTTTCAAGCATGCCCAAGGCCTTTTCCTTTTCTCCCATTTTTAAATACACATTTGCAAAATTCATATATTCTATATGAAGTCCAAGTACAGCCTCGGCTTCAGGTGAAAACGCCCTTTTAATGTCAACTGCCGTATTGAGGTATTTTTCCACTAATTTAAGATTATTCTTGTCTTCACAATAGGATTTTGCAAGACACATTAAAATAAGACTCACATAAAATATATCCTTCCAAAGCTGTCCCTGAAGGATTTTGCGCCCTTTATTTAAAGTATCTTTCTTCTTCAAATATATATTTGCCAGCATGAAGTCAACCTGGTATTCACTTTTATTTATTTTGTTGAGCACCTCCACTGCCCTGTCATCTTCACCTCTTGATGAATATATGCTGCTCAGCGCATAAAGCGCCTGTTCAGTTATATCTCTGTCACTGCAGTTTTTCTCTATATCCTCAAACAGTTCTTTTGCATAATCCTCCATTTTATCTTCCTCTGCCTTGTCTTTACATCTCCAGGAATACATATTGTACAAAAATCCTATTCTTAATTTCAGAAAATAACTTGAACTATACTTCTCTATATATTTTTTGCCAAGTTCAATGCCTTTTTCCATATCCTTTCCAGCCATAAGTGCTTCACACTTTTTAAATATATCTATCACTTCTTCTTCAGACAGCTGTATCCTGTAATTTAAAAGCTTATCTATGGAAACACCAAAAAAAGAAGCAAGTGCCGGAAGAAGTTCAATATCAGGATAAGAATTGCCCATCTCCCATTTTGACACGGCCGCAGTAGAAACACCTATATATTTTCCAAGCTGCTCCTGGGTAATCTTTCTTTCTTTTCTAAGCTTTGATACTATTTCACCTATCTGCAATTTCCCCATAATCCACTCACTCCAGCATTTTTATATTATAGAGCTCTATAAATACATTATAACTTAACCCTTTAAATTCATCTACGGATTTCTAGTTTAGCATATTGCAAAAATTCAACCAGCAGTTGAATATCTGTAATTGACTATGAATAAATCAACCTTGGTCTTTTATATTATAATAACGTAAATAATAAGCCAATGCTTAGTTTTATCAAGCATTGGCTTTAGCTTTATACAGGGGAGAAAACCCTATATTATTACACCCTGTGATTTTTTATCATCAATCTCTTTGCTGGACCAGAAAGCTGCAAGAGCAGAACCGGATATATTGTGCCATACACTAAATATTGCCGCTGGTATTGCAGCTGCCGGTGAAAAGAAGCTCATGGCCAATGTCACCCCTAACCCTGAATTCTGCATACCCACTTCAAATGATACAGCTCTTCTTTTACTTTCATTCATACCAAGCACTTTTCCTGCTAAATATCCAAACAGGAAACCAAATAAATTGTGGAGAATTACAGCACCAATTGCAATTGCAGCAGTTGTCAATAATTTTTTTGAATTAGCACTTATTACTCCTCCAACCAGCAAAGCTATGCATATAGTTGATACAATTGGAAGTGCTTTTACAGCTTTTTGCGTTTTTTCTCCAAATATGCAATTTACTATAACACCTAAAAGTATAGGTACTATGACTATCTTAACAATTTCCATAAACAATCCCATTATCGGTATTGAAATCCATTTACCTGCCAAAAGTAATATTAAAATAGGCATTAAAAACGGAGCAAGTATTGTAGAAACTGCACCTATGCAAATAGAAAGTGCAAGATCTCCTCTGCCTATATAGCACATTACATTTGATGCGGTACCGCTTGGACAGCACCCTACAAGAATGACTCCTACTGCCAGCTCTTTAGGCAGTTTTAAAATCAAACACAGTATATATGCTACACAGGGCATTATACAATAATGGGCTGCTACACCTATAAATACATCTTTAGGTCTAGTAAACACTTCTTTGAAATCTTCCTTTTTTAAAGTAATACCCATTCCAAACATTATAACTCCTAAAAACACTGAGATATCAGGTACAATCCATAAAAAGGTCTTCGGCTGCAGAAGTCCTATGACCGCAACAGCTATGATTAACACTGAAAAATATCTGTTTAACACTTTCCCCAGTTTTTCCATAAAGTCCATGATAAATCTCTCCCAAACTTTTAGTTTGATTCATAATCGGATATTTTTTGTCTTGTCATCCGCATTTTATTTTTCTCCCGTTCTAAATGTAAAATTATCTATCAGCCTGGTTTTTCCTATGAATACTGCTATAGCTACCAATAAAGATTCATTTGCTTTTTTAACCGGTCTCAATGATTCACTATCTGCAATTTCAATATAATCTACCCTGGCTAAAGGCTGCTTGTTTATTTCCTGCTCAATTACACGTTTAACCAACAATGTATCTTTTTCACCATCTTCCAATAGTTTTTTTGCTTTTTTCAAACTTTTGTTCAACACTAAGGCTGCCTGTCTTTCTTCCTTTGAAAGATAAGTATTTCTTGAACTTTTTGCCAATCCATCCTCTTCTCTTATTATTGGACAGCCTACAACCTGGACATCAAAATTTAAGTCCCTTACCATTCTTTTAACTACAGCTAATTGCTGTGCGTCTTTTTCTCCGAAATAAGCCATGTCTGGTGTTACTATATTAAATAGTTTGGAAACTACAGTACACACTCCCCTGAAATGTCCTGGGCGCTTAGCTCCACATAATCCTTCCGTTAACCCCTCTACTTCTACATTGGTAGATCTATTTCCAAAATACATCTCTGAGGGCTCAGGATTAAATATCATGCTTGCTCCCGAACTTTCACAGAGTTTTTTATCATGTTCTATATTCCTTGGGTAAGTTCCAAAATCCTCGTTAGGTCCAAATTGTATAGGATTGACAAAAACACTGACTACCACTTTATCGTTTTCTTTCACGGCTGTGTCTATGAGACTTTTATGTCCTTCATGAAGGCATCCCATTGTAGGAACAAGCCCTATGGATAATCCTTCTTTCTTCCATTCTCTGACTTGTTGTCTGACTTCTTTTATTGTTTTTACTGTTTTCATTATTTTCCTCCAAAAAGCATAATTTTAATACAACTTCACTTATTTAAAGAAGCTTTCAATAAAAAATACGTATTATTTAATTTTTCAAATTTTTTATAGGTGAAATATTTATTAGAAAATTAAAA